>JAAYUB010000144.1 GCA_012517875.1 Acidobacteriota bacterium
TCCAGCACCCGCGGCAGCGGCGCCCGCGCCACCCGGCAGCGGAGTTGGAACTCCCCCTCGCCGTGGCGGACGCACTCCTCCAGGCGGTGGGTCCGGAACGACTTGGTGTAACAGGCGCAGTAGACCGCCTCGAGCAGGCTGGTCTTCCCCTCGCCGTTGCGGCCGGCGAACAGGTTGATGCCCGGTGCGAACGCCACCGGCTCCTCGGCCAGATTGCGGAAGGCGCGGGCGTGGAGGGATTCGATGCGCATGGGCTCCGGTCCCGCCGGCTTCGGCCGCCGGCTGCCGGCCATCATACGGCCATGCCGGGCAAATTGCAAGGCTGGCTGAGCCGCCCGCTCGGGCCGAAAACCATGGGCGGCGCCGCTCCGGCTGTGCTACTATTCGAGTCAGGCGTGGCATCTTCGGAGGCACCCATGGAACTGGCCCGATTCGGCGTGTCCTGCGACGCGGAACTGCTGGCTGCGTTCGACCACCGGCTGGCGGCGGAGGGTTTCAAGAACCGCTCCGACGCCCTGGCCCATTTGATGCGCCAGCACCTGCTGGCGGAGAAGATCCGGGGCGGGGCCGAGGTGGTGGGCGTCGTGACCATGGTGTACGACCACCACCGCCGCGAGCTGTCGAAGCGGCTGACGCAGCTCCAGCACGACCACCACACCCACGTCCTGTCGAACCTCCACATCCACCTGACCCACGCCGACTGCCTGGAGGTGGTGGTGATCCGCGGCGCGGCCGGCCGCGTCCAGGAGCTGGCCGACCGCCTCATCAGCACCCCCGGCGTCAAGAGCGGCCGCGTGTTCATCCCGGCGGCGCTGGGGGAGTGAACCGATGCACATCCCGTACGGACTGCTCTCCGCAGAGGTTTCGGTCGTAACCGGCGCGCTGGCGGCGCCGGCGGTGGGGTTCGCCCTGTGGCGGGTCAGGCGGCGCTACGAGGAGCGGACGGTGGCCCTGATGGGCATGCTCGGGGCGTACGTCTTCGCCGCCCAGATGATCAACTTCCCCGTGGCCGCCGGCACCAGCGGCCATCTGCTCGGGGCCGCCCTGGCCGCCTTCCTACTGGGCCCCGCGCCGGCGATGCTCATCTTGGGCACCGTGCTGCTGGTCCAGGCGCTGCTGTTTCAGGACGGGGCGATCACTGCGCTCGGGGCCAACGCGCTGAACATGGCGGTGCTCGGGCCGCTCACCGCCTGGGGGATCTGGACCGGCTGGCGGCGGCTGCTGGGCGGACGCCTGGCCATGGCCGGGCGGGCGGTGGCGGCCGTCGCCTCCATCGTCGTCCCGGCGGCGGCCTGTGCCGTCGAGATTGCCGTCAGCGGGCTCTACCCGCTGACAGTGGCGCTTGGGGCCATGGCCGGCGTGCACACCGTCATCGGCGTGGCCGAGGCGGCCATCACCGTGGTGATCCTGCGGTTCCTGGCGGCGGCCCGGCCCGATCTGCTGGCGCCGGCCGGCGTCCCCGGAGGTGCGGCCCATGCCGCGGCGCAGTCCGTCGAATAGGCGCTGGCTGGCGCCGCTCGGCCTCATCGTGATCGGGCTGCTGTCGGCGGCGGCGGCCACCACGCCCGACGGCCTCGAGTGGGCGCTGGAACGGCTGGGTTACACGCCTTCGGCGGAGGACCCGTACCGTGCCCCGGTGCCCGACTACACCTGGCCCGCGAGCCTGCCCGCCACACTGCAGGGGATGCTGTCGGTGGCGGGCGGCGGGCTGCTGGTCTGGGGCCTGCTGAAGCTGATGACGCTCGGCCGCCGGCCGCCGGGGGGCGCATGAGGCACGACTTCATCGACCACCACAGCCACGGCGAAAGCCCGGTCCACCGGCTGCACCCGACGGCCAAGGTGCTCGCAGCGGCGGTGTTCCTGGCGGCGGCGGTGGGCGTCCCCTACCCCCGCTTCCTCCCGTTCCTGCCGCTGGCGGCGCTGGGGCTGCTGGCCGCGCTGTTGTGCCGGGTGCCGCTGCCGCACCTGGCGCGCAAGATGGTCTGGCCCCTGGGGCTCACGGCGGCCACCGTCTGCCTGATGCCCGTCCTGCGGCCCGCCGGGGACGGGCTCGTCCTACTGGAGTCGCCGGTCCGGCTGGCCGTCTACCCCGAGAGCGCCCGGCTGGCCCTGCACGTGGTCGCCCGCGCCGCGGTGGCGCTGGCCGGGGCGGTGCTCCTTGTGGCCGCCACTCCGTTTCGGGACCTGCTCCGGGTGCTGGAGTCGTGGCACACGCCGGGCCTGCTGCTGCGCATCCTGGCCGTGTTCTACCGCTACCTGTTCATCCTGGTGGACGAGGCCGAACAGATGGAGCTCGCAGTGAGCGCCCGGCTGGTGGGCCCGGCCCCGCGCCTGCGACTGCTCCGGATGGCCGGCAATATGGCCGGGACGCTCTTCCTGCGCAGTCTGGAGCGGGGCGAGACCGTCTACCAGGCCATGTGCGCCCGGGGATTCGACGGCCGCTTCCCGACACTGGACGCGCCGCGCTGGCGGGCGCCCGACGCGGCGACCCTGGCGCTGGCCGCCGCCGCCGGGATTCTAACCGTGCTCCTGGCGGTGCTCCCATGACCGGCGTCGCGGTGATCATGGAGGCGGCCGCCTACTGCTACCCGGACGGCCGGGTGGGCCTGCACCCCCTCTCGGTGACGTTTCCGGCGGGGCAGTGCACCGCGGTCATCGGCCCCAACGGCTCCGGCAAGTCCACCCTATTGGGCCTCCTCAACGGGATCCGCCTGCCCCAGGCGGGGCGGGTGCGGGTGGGGGACCTGACGGTGGGCCGCGAGTGCCTGCCGGAGGTCCGGCGGATCGTGGGGCTTGTGTTCCAGGATCCCGACTGGCAGCTGTTCTGCCCCACCGTGGGCGAGGACGTCGCCTTCGGCCCGCTCAACCTGGGCCTCGCGCCGGCCGAGGCACGGGCCCGGGCCGAGGCCACCCTGGCCCGCGTGGGCCTGGCCGGCATGGCCGGCCGCTCCCCGTTCCACCTGTCCGGCGGCGAGAAGAAACTGGTCTCGCTGGCCACGGTGCTGGCGATGGAGCCGCCGGTGCTCGCCCTGGACGAGCCCACCGCCGGCCTCGACGCCGGCCATCGGCGGCTGCTGGCGGAGCTGGTACGGGCGCACCCCGGCACGCGGATCTTGGCCACTCACGACCTCGACTTTGCCATGGACACGGCCCACCACGCCTGCCTGCTCAGCGCCGGCACGCTGGCAGCCGCGGGGCCGGCCGACGAGTTGCTCCGCGACGCGGCGCTCCTGCACCGCCACGGCCTGGACCTGCCGCTGCGCCTCCAGGGACCGGGCGCCGCGGCTCCCCGATCGTCCGGGCAGGCGGCTTTTTGACCGATTGCCGTTTCCGGGTTTGACTTGACCGCAACCCATCGTCTATAATTTCAATCATTCAGGTCCACTGAACTATCCGACAGGCCAGCCGGCCAGCTTTTCCGAGACATTTCATCGTCGATCCATCATCCCGTCTGAGGAGGCAGTCATGGATTCCAGCTACTCCGAGGGTGTGCGGCGTTACATGCGCGAAGCCGAGGCCTACCTCGCCCGGCGGACCGCCTACCGGGAACAGGTCAAGCGGCTCAAGTTCGACACCATCGCCGTGCACGGCATGTACTCCGTCGAGGAGGCGTTCGCCAACGGCCAGGGCGGCATCATCGAGCCCATCTTTCCCTCCACGTCCCAGGCCTACCGCGATTCCGACGAGATGGAGGCCGGTCTGGCCTACCTGGTGCCCACCTGGTGTTACTCCCGCATCCACAACCCCACCGTTTACTACCTGGAGGAGACCCTGGCGCTGCTCGAGGGGTACGGCAGCGGCTGCGACACCACCGCGCTCTGCACCTCGGCCGGAATGGCCGCGATCAAACAAGCCGCCGAGCCGTTCCTGGAGATCCGCGACGGCGACATCCGCAACCTGAATTTCGTCTCCGCCGCCCAGGTGTACGGCGGCACCTTCCAGCTGTTCAACCTGCGCATGCGCGAGCGCGGCGCCCAGGTGCGCTGGGTCACCCGACCCTGGGAGATGACCGAGTGGGAGAAACTGGTTGACGACGGCACGCGCTTCCTGTACGCCGAAATGCCGTCCAACCCGCAGCAGGCCTGCTTCGACATCGCCGCGGTGGCGGAACTGGCCCACCGCCACGAGATCCCCTTGATCGTGGACGCCACCATCGCCACCCCGGCGCTGATGCGCCCCATCGCCCATGGCGCCGACATCGTGGTGCACTCGCTGACCAAGTCGGTGGGCAGCGGCGGCTTCACCATCGGCGGCGCCATCGTCGCCCGTCGCCCCGTCACCAGCCGGCACCTGCCCGACGATGTCAAGGCCGACTACGGCCTCTGGCTGAAGCTCTGGCCGTTCCGCGACTCGGGGCCGTGCATGTCGGCCCACTCGGCCTTTTTCCTCCTGAGCGACCTGCGCCTCCTGCGCACCAAGATGGCGCTCTTCTCCCGCAACACCATGCAGGTGGCCCAGTACCTGGCCGGCCACCCGCGGGTGGCGAAGGTCGATTACCTCGGCCTGCCGAACCATCCGCTGCACGCCCTGGCCGCGCGCTACATGAAGCTGGCGGACAGCGACGAGGCCGCCTTCGGCCACCTGATGTCGTTCGACGTCCGCGGCACCGCCGCCGAGACCCGGCGCGTGTTCGACGGCTTCCAGCGCATCTGGCGGGCGACGGACCTGGGCCGGATCAAGTCGGTGGCCACCATCCCGGCCATCTCCACCCACCAGCAGCAGGGCGAGACCGGCCGCAAGCTCGCCGGCGTCGCGCCCACCATGATCCGGCTCTGCGTGGGCGGCGAGCATCCCGACGACGTCATCGCGGACCTCGATCAGGCGCTCAAGGCGATCGGGAAATAGAAGAGAGGGTGAATCGGTGAATCGGGCTGAAACACGATCATAATCATCATAGGAGGACTGTATGCGGTTACTGTTCGTCGGATTCGGGACCGTGGGACAGGGGTTGGCCGAGCTGCTCCTGGAGAATCACGAGGCGCTCCGCAACGAGTACGGCCTGAACTGGACGGCGGTGGGCATCGCCGACATGCAGAAGGGCATGGTCTACCATCCCGACGGCATCAATCTGACCCAGGCGCTGGAGACGCTCAAGGCGGGCCACTCCCTCAACGAGCTGCCCCAGGCCTACACCCGCGGCGACGCGCTGGCCCTGATCGAGGAGGCCGAGGCCGACGTGATGCTCGAGGCCACCTACACCGACATCAAGACGGCCCAGCCGGCCACCGCCCACATCAAGGCCGCCCTCCAGCGCGGCCTGCACGTGGTGACCACCAACAAGGGTCCGCTGGCGCTGCACTACGCCGAGCTGCACGCCCTGGCCAGGGCGCGGGGCACCCACTTCCTGTACGAAGGCACGGTCATGAGCGGCACCCCGTGCCTCAACCTGATTCGCGAGACGCTGGCCGGCTCCGGCATCCAGGAGATCCGCGGCATCCTCAACGGCACCACCAACTACATCCTGACCCGGATGGAGGAGGGGCTGTCCTACGCCGACGCCCTGAAGAAGGCCCAGGAGCTGGGCTACGCCGAGGCGGTCCCCGACGCCGACGTGCTGGGCTGGGACGCCCTGGCCAAGGTGACTATCCTGGCCAACACGGTCTTCGGCGCCACGAAGAAGCCGTTCGACTACCCGTGCGACGGGATCACGAAGATCAGCGCCGAGGCGATCGCCGAGGCCAAGCAGAAGGGATTCCGCTACAAACTCATCGGCCGGGTCTGGCGCGAGGGGGGCGAGGTGCACGCCTCGGTGGCGCCCATGCAGATCCCCCTGAGCCACCCGCTGGCCGGCGTGATGGGCGCCACGAACGCCGTCACCATCAAGTCCCGCGCCATGGGCGACGTAACCATCGTCGGCCCGGGCGCCGGCCGCACCGAAACCGGCTACAGCATGCTCATCGACCTGCTCCACATCGCCCGGACGCACTGACGCCGCCGGCGCCCACAGGAGGTACGCCATGTACAAGGGCTACATGAACCGCTTTCTCGAGGTTGACTTGACCCATCGCACGTTCCGTTTCGGCCAGCCCGATCCGTCGCTCTTCGCCGGCTGGATCGGCGGCAAGGGCGTCGGTCTGAAACTCATGGTGGACCGGGGGCTCGTCACTCATGACCCGTTCGCCCCGGACAATCCGCTCATCTTCATGACCGGGCCGTTCACCGGCACCCAGGTCCAGACGTCGGCCCGTTCGGTGGTCTGCACCAAGTCGCCGCTCACCGGCACGTTCCTCGACACCCACGCCGGCGGCCACTTCGGACCGGCGCTCAAGAAGGCCGGCCTTGACTGGATCTGGATCACCGGCGAGAGCGACCGGCCGGTCTACCTCCATGTGCGCCCCGGCGAGGTCCGCTTCGAGGATGCCGCCCACCTCTGGGGCAAAGGGATATTCGAGACGGAGAAGGCGCTCCGCGAAGCGTACCCCAAGGCCCGCGTGGCCCTGATCGGTCCGGCCGGCGAGAACCGCGTCCGCTTCGCCTGCATCGGCACCGAGCTGTACCGCCAGTACGGCCGCGGCGGCGCCGGCGCGGTCATGGGCGCCAAGAATCTCAAGGCGCTCGTCGTGGAGGGCGACGAGAAAATCGCCTACCACGACCCCGCCGGCTTCCAAGAGCTGAACCGGCAGCTCACCAAAGACATCGTCGCCCACCCCAACCGGCAGCGCCGCGACGACCTCGGCACCATGATGTGGATCCGCATGGGCCAGGAACAGGGGCACTTCCTCCCCACTCACAACTGGCGCGACACCCAGTTCGCCGGTTACGAGGGAATCACCTCCGAGGCATGCCGCGAGAAACTGGCCTGGAAGAGCACCGGCTGCTTCAACTGCGCCATCCGCTGCTCCAAGGAGGCGCGCTGGGGAAATTATGAGGTGGAGGGCCCCGAGTACGAGACCACCGCCTTTCTCGGTTCCGGCTGCGACATCGATTCGGCCGAGGCGGTGGCCTATGCCAACTGGCTGTGCGACGACCTGGGGCTCGACACCATCTCGGCAGGCGTGGTCTGCTCCTTCGCCATGGAGGCGTTCGAGCGGGGCATCATCAGCGCGGCGGACACTGGGGGCGTTGCGCTCCATTTCGGCAGCGCCGAGGCCCAGGCCGCCCTGCTCCGCCAGATCGCCCACCGTGAGAAGATCGGCGACCTGCTCGCCGAAGGCACCCGCATCGCCGCCCGGCGCATCGGCAAGGGGAGCGACTACTTCGCCATCCAGATCGCCGGCATGGAGCTGTCGGGGGTGAACATCAAAGGATGCGCCTCCATGGGCCTGACCCTGGCCACGTCCGATTTCGCCTCCCACACCCGGTTCTGGTCCGCCTCGGCGGAGATGCGGAAAGAGCTGACCTGGGAGAGCACGCCCGATTTCGTGCGCATCGGCCAGGATGTCGTGAACACCCGGAACTGCCTCATCGTCTGCGATTTCGTGATGTACGACCTCGACCGGCTGGCGCCGGTGTTCGAGAAGTGCACCGGCATCCCCATGAGCGAGACGGACATGAACCGGCTCGGCAACAAGATCTCCAACCTGACCCGCCTCTACAACATCGCCAACGGCCGCACCCGCGCCGACGACACCCTGCCGCCGCGCTTCTTCCAGGAGCCCCACGAGGCGGGGCTCTTCGAGGGGCGGCGCCTCACCCGGGAGAAGTTCGCCGAATGGCTGGACATGTACTACGCTTCGCGCGGCTGGGACGCCGCCGGCGCCCCCACACCGGCCACGCTCACCGAGCTGGGACTGAACCCGATCTGACCGGCGGCCCGCGGCCCACGGCTACCCCTTTCAGCGGACGGCATTCGCCGTCCGCTTTTTTCTTGGCCCGGCCGGTCCCTTTGTGGTGAAATCGGGGGGATCAGAAGGAGGCTTGCCATGACCCGAGACGATGCCCTGGTCCTGCTCCACGAATGGACTCAAAAAGATGGCCTGCGCAAGCACGCCTACGGTGTGGAAGCCGCGATGCGCGCCTACGCCCGGCGCTACGGCGAGGACGCTGAGGCTTGGGCGGTGGTGGGGCTGCTCCATGACTTCGACTACGAGCGCTATCCCGATGCCGAGAACCACCCGTTCCGGGGCGCCGAGGAGCTGCGCCGCCGCGGGCTGGACGAGACACTGGTCCGCGCCATCCTGGCCCACGCCAGCTATACCGGCGTGCCGCGGGACACCCTCGTGGCCAAGGCCCTCTTCGCCGTGGACGAGCTGGTGGGCCTCATCACCGCCGCCGCCCTGGTCACGCCCGACAAGAAACTGGCGGCGGTGGGCGTCCGCTCGGTGATCAAGAAGATGAAGGACAAGGCGTTCGCCCGCGCCGTCAACCGCGACGAGATCCGGCTGGGAGCCGAGGAGCTGGGCGTGCCGCTGGAGGAGCACATCGGCGTCGTGCTCGCCGCCATGCAGGCGAACGCGGCGGAGCTGGGGCTCTGACGGCAGGGTTCGGGGCTCGTTCCCATGCGTTGAGAGTTGAGGGTTGAAGGTTGAGAGTTCGTGCACGTAATCGTAATTCGCAATCGTAATCGTACTCGCAATCGACGGCTGAATCGGTCATCGCGTCAAATGTAGATAAGGCGCCAGACTCCGCGATTCGCAACGGGGGGGGGACGCCGCTGGTATCGCGGCGGGTGACGGCAAACAGTCTGATTCCGTATAATCAATCCACGGCGCGCCGACGCCATCGCGCGCGAGGAGAACCGCCCATGAAGCTCACTCTGGCCGAAGAGCTGCTGCTGCTGAGTCTGCGTAACGACAAGGGGACCGTGCTGTGCTCCGCCTCGGTGGGCCTGCCGTTCGGGCTGGCCGCGGCGGTCCTGATGGAGCTGGCCATGCAGGAGAAGGTCCGGATCGAGGGCAAGAAACTGGTGGCCGTCCCGACGGGTGACACCGACGATGCCGTCCTGGACGAATGCCTGAATCTCATTCGGGCGGCGGCCAAGCCCAAAACAGTCCAGAGCTGGGTCTCCAGGCTGGGTGACCGGAAATCGATCCGGCGGGCCTATCTCGACCGGCTCGTGCAGAAGCGCATCCTGCGCCGGGAGGAGCACCGGATCCTGTGGGTCTTCCCCACGGAGCGGTTCCCCACTTCCAATCCGCTGGAGGAACTGGAAGTCCGCCGGCGGCTGCGCCGCACCGCGTTCACCGCCACCGCCCCTGACGCGCGCACCCGCTTCCTGGTGAGCCTGGTCCAGGCCTGCGACCTGGCGGGCGAGGTGTTCCCCGACGGCGACGAGCGGAAGGAGGCCAAACAGCGCTTTGCCGAACTGGTCAAGGAAGAAGCCTTCGGCAAGGCCGTCTCCGATCAGGTCGCCGCCGTCATGGCCGCCTGCGCCGCCGCCTGCGCCGCCGCCTGCGTGGCCGCTACCGTCACCGCGTGCTCCTGAGCCCCAAGGCGCCGACAGTCGCATCTGCCCGGTTGCGGCCAGGCGGCACGGCCTGCGGGAAGGGCGCGCCGGCCCGGCACCCGAATCTCGGCAAGCAGATGGAATTGCACCCATGATCGCCCGGGCGGTCGCGGGCACGAAACGGCACGCGCAGGGGATGCGCCGCACCGGTCAGGCGATGGTGTTGCCGGGCAGTTTTTTCCAGTCGTCGAGAAAGCGCTGGATGCCGATGTCGGTGAGCGGGTGCTGGATGAGCTGCTGGAGCACCTTCCACGGCATGGTGGCGACGTCGGCGCCCATGAGCGCCGCCTCGACCACGTGCATCGGGTGCCGGATCGAGGCGACCAGCACCTCGGTGGTGAAGCCATAGTTCTCGTAGATCTCCACGATCTGGTTGACCACATCCATCCCCGATGCGCCCACGTCGTCGAGCCGGCCGACGAAGGGGCTGACGAAGGTGGCGCCGGCCTTGGCGGCCATGAGCGCCTGGAGCGGGGAGAAAATGAGCGTCACGTTCGTCTTGATCCCCTCGCTCGAAAACGCGCGGACCGCCTTCAGCCCCTCCAGGGTCACCGGCACCTTGACGGTGATGTTGTCGGCGATCTTGGCCAGCTCGCGGCCCTCCTTGAGCATGCCCGCAGCGTCGAGCGCCACCACTTCGGCGCTGATGGGTCCGGGCACGGCGGCGCAGATCTGCCGCAGCAGGTCGCGGAAATCCCCTTTCTCTTTGGCGATGAGGCTTGGGTTGGTGGTGACGCCGTCGATCAGGCCCATGGACGCGGCCTGGCGGATCTCCTCCAGGTTGGCGGTGTCCAGAAAGAACTTCATGCAAGACTCCTCTCGGTCAGAATTTTGTTCCCGGGCGCCGCGGGCCCGCCCGCGACGGTCAGTGGGCGGCCGGCTGGTACTCGATCTCCGTCGAGGGCACGCTCCGGTTCCCGTGCCCGTCCACGGCGATGATCCGGTACCGCCAGGGACGGTTCAGCGGAGCCGTCGCGTCCACGAAGAGGGCGTCGGGCACAGGCGCCGGCGTCACCGGCGTGAAGGCGGAGCCGACATCCTCGCGGCGCTCCACGAGGTAGCCCGCAGCGTCGGCGTCGGGAACCGGACTCCAGATGAGCTTGATGCGACCGTCCTCTATCAGCACCGCCGGGTCCGCGGGCGCCTCGGGCGGGAAGACGTCGCGCGTGTCCACCTCGAGCCAGACCGACGGCGCGCTCAGGACCTCGCCGCCGCCCACGCGGCGGACGAACACCAGCGCGTAGGCGAGCCGCTGGTCGGGCGCCGCCTCGGTGTCGGTGAACGCGCGCGCCGGCCGGCCGACTTCGCCGGCGGTTTCCACCGCCCCGTCCGGCAGCCGCCGCCGGAGCACCCGGCAGGCGTCCCACGCGGCGGGCGCCGTGCCGTCAAAGTTGCCGGCCGGCTCGTTCCACTGGATGATGACGCCGGCCTTGGACGGAGCGGCGGCTGTGCCCGACGGCGTGTCGGCCACGGGCGCGGCCGGGCAGCGCAGGGCGGACGACGGCGGGCTCCACCGGCCGTGGTCGTTCATGAACCGGACCGACAGCACCACTGTGCCCTCGCTGCCGCCGAAGCGCCCGGCCAGGTTGAGGCGCGCCTCGAACCGGCGCTCCCGGAGCTGGGCCGCCAATGTGGTCTCATCCCAGTCGGCCACCACCGGCAGCGCGGCGGGGAGCGCGTCGAGGGCCGCTCCCGGCGGTGCCAGCACACCCAGCACCTCCAGCCGGCGGTAGCCCTTGATGCCGGAACCGTCGGTGTTGGCGGCGGGGAGTCGGCAGCTCACCACCAGCACCGCCGCCTCCTGGGCGGCGGTGACGAGCGCCGGCGCCGGCGGCAGGTGCTTGAGCGGCGGCTCCGGCGCACCCACCCGGGCGCAGCCGGACGCGAGCAGCGCCGCGGCGGTCAGGCCCAGGGCCAGGCGCCGGCAGGTGGCGGGGGACGTGGTCGTCGCGCGTCGCATGGGCTGTCCGTGCCTCAGAGGATGTACTTGCTCAGGTCTTCGCTCTCGATGATGCGAGTGAGCATCCGGTCCACGTATTCCAGCGAGATGGTGACCTGCTTGTCGGGCAGGTCGGCGCCTTCGAAGAGGATCTCGTCCAGTACGCATTCCATGATGGTGTAGAGCCGCCGGGCACCGATGTTGAGCGCACTCCGGTTCACCTGGGCGGCGTAGTGGGCCACCCGCCGCACCGCCTCGGGCGTGAACTCCAGCGTCACCCCCTCGGTGGCCATGAGCGCCTTGTACTGCTTGAGCAGGGCGTTCTCCGGCTCCACCAGGATCCGGTAGAAATCCTCCTCGGTCAGGCTGTCCATCTCCACTCGCAGCGGGAAGCGGCCCTGCAGTTCGGGGATCAGGTCGGACGGGGCGCTGACGTGGAACGCGCCCGCGGCGATGAACAGGATGTGATCGGTGCGCACCATGCCGTACTTGGTATGGACGGTGGTGCCTTCGACGATGGGCAGGATGTCGCGCTGGACACCCTCGCGGCTGACGTCGGGGCCGTGGCCGCCCTCGCGGCCGGCGATCTTGTCGATCTCGTCCAGGAAGAGGATGCCCGAGTGCTCCACCCGCCGGATGGCGTCACGGGCGACCTTCTCCTTGTCAATGAGGCGCCCCTCTTCCTCCTCGACCAGGTAATCCATGGCCTCGGCTACGGGGAGCTGGCGGCGCTTCTTCTGGCCGCCGAACATGCCGCCCAGCATGTCCTTGACGTTGACGCCCAGCTCCTCGACCCCGGACGAGCTGAAGATCTCCAGCGAGGGGAAGCGGGTCTCTTTGACCTCGAGTTCCACCTGGCGGTGGTCCAGCTCGCCGGCGCGGAGCATCTCCCGCATCCGCTCCCGCGACTTGAGGAAGTTGTCGTAGGCGGCCCAGTCGCCCGGCTCCTCGAGCCGTGACTTGTGCGGGCGGTGCGGCGGCGCCAGGAGCAGGTCCAGCATCCGCTCCTCGGCCGCGGCGACGGCCTTTTCGGCCACTTCCCGGGCCATCTCGGACTGAACCATGTCCACGGCCAGTTCCACGAGGTCGCGAACCATGGACTCGACGTCGCGTCCCACGTAGCCCACCTCGGTGAACTTGGACGCCTCCACCTTGAGGAAGGGGCTGTGGGAGAGCCGGGCCAGGCGCCGGGCGATCTCGGTCTTGCCCACGCCGGTGGGCCCGATGAGGATGATGTTCTTGGGCGCCACCTCCTCGGCCATGTCCGACGGCAGTTGCTGGCGCCGGACACGGTTGCGCAGGGCGATGGCCACCGCCCGCTTGGCCTTCTGCTGGCCGACGACGTACTTGTCCAGCTCGGCCACGATCTGGCGGGGGGTGAGGGTGTCCAGGTTGATGGGCCGGTCGGCCACCTCGGGCAGCAGCTTGCGATAGCGGCTCATGCGTGGGGCTCCGCCTCGGGGGTCAGCGTCTCGATTACCACCCGGTCGTTGGTGTAGATGCACAGGCCCGCGGCGATGCGCATGGCCTCGCGGGCCACCGCCTCGGCGTCCAGCGCGGTGTGGCGGTGCAGCGCCAGGGCGGCCGCCTGGGCGAAGGCGCCGCCGGAGCCGATCCCCAGCACGCCGTCCTCCGGCTCGATGATGTCGCCGGTGCCCGACAGGAGGAACGCCCGGCGGCCGTCGGTGACGAGCATGAGGGCTTCGAGGTGGCGGAGCGAGCGGTCGGTGCGCCACTCCTGGGCCAGCTCGACGGCCCCCCGCTCCAGGTTGCCGTTGCACTCGCGGAGCTTTTTCTCGAAGCGGGCGAACAGGGCGAATGCGTCGGCGGTGGCGCCGGCGAACCCGGCCAGGATCTTCCCGTCGAACAGGCGGCGGACTTTGCGCGCGGTGTGCTTGACGACGGTGTTCTGGAGGGTCACCTGGCCGTCGCCGGCCAGAACCGTGCGGCCGTCTTTCTGCACGAGCAGGATGGTGGTTCCGTGGATGGGCGGCAAGGCATTCATGGCGTCTCCAGGCGCGCGGGCACGGCCGGGCGGGGCCGCGGTGCGGAACTCAAACCTTCATCAGCTCCTGTTCCTTCCGCTTGACCACCTCGTCGATCTTCTTGATGAACTCATCGGTGAGCTTCTGGATCCGGTCGAGACCGCGGCGTTCGTCGTCCTCGGTGATCTTCTTGTCCTTCTGGAGCTTCTGAACCTGGTCACGCTGGGTCTGGCGGATCTGGCGGACAGCCACGCGGTGCTGCTCGGCGGCGGTGGTGACGCTCTTGACCATCTGGCGGCGGCGCTCCTCGGTCAGCGGGGGCACCGGCAGCCGGATGATCTTGCCGTCGTTGCTGGGCGTGATGCCGAGATCGGAGCTGAGGATGGCCTTCTCGATGGCGGCGATGCCCGAGACATCCCACGGCTGGATGACGATGAGGCTGGGCTCCGGGGTGGAGATGGTGGCCAGCTGGTTCAGCGGGGTCAGCGTGCCGTAGTAGTCCACCCGGATGTGGTCCACCATGTGGGCCGACGCCCGGCCGGTCCGGAGCGACTTGAGCTCCTGTTCGAAATCGGACAGCGTCTTTTTCATCTTGTCTTCCGACTGCTTCAACACATCGTTCAACATGCCGGTTTCCTTCCTTGGCGTGGATGTCGGGACGGTTACGGGCGGTTATTATACGGAAAAGCCGCCGGCCATGCAATCCGTTCCCGTCGGCCGGCGGGCGCTCCGATCCGCGGGATCAGTGCAGGATCGTCTCCAGGCTGGTGGACCAGATGTCGCGCAGACTGATGACGTCGTCGATCACCAAGGTGTGTCCGTTGAGGTGGATGGCGAACACGTCGCGGGACACCCGGCCGACGAGAGCGCACGGCACGGACCAGCTCGCGGCGATGGCCGCAATCCGGTCGACGTGCGCGTCGGGCGCCGACACCACGGTTCGGCTCTGCGACTCGCCGAACAGGATGGCGTCTTCGCGCAGGTCCTGCGCCAGGGTGACCTCCACCGCCATTGTCGGATCGGGGCTGGCGAAGCAGCAATCGGCCAGAGCCATGGCCAGCCCGCCCTCGGACACGTCGTGGCAGGAGGCGAGCAGCCCCGCTCCGATCATCTCCCGCACGGCGCCCTGGAGGTTAGCCTCACACCGGAGGTCCAGCTGCGGAATGGGCCCCTGCTTCAAGCCATGCACCAGTTCCAGATACTCGGTTCCGCCCAGTTCCTCCAGCGTCTCGCCCAGGAGGAGCACCGCATGGCCGGGCTCCTTGAAGGCGATGTCCATCCGCCGGTCGACATCGTCGATGACGCCCAGCATCCCGATGACCGGGGTCGGCATGATCTGCTTGCCCAGTGTCTCATTGTAGAAGCTGACGTTGCCGCCGGTGATGGGCGTCCCGAACGCGGCGCACGCCTCGGCGATGCCGTCGATGACCTCGGAGAACGTCCACATCACCTCGGGATCCTCGGGCGACGGGAAATTCAGGCAGTTGGTCGCCGCCAGCGGCCGGGCGCCGGCGCACACCAGGTTGCGGCAGGCCTCGGCCACGGCGATCATGGCGCCGCGGCGGGGATTCAGCCAGGTGTAGCGGCCGTTGCCGTCGGTGGTGATGGCCAGCGCCGCCCGGCGACCCTTGAGCCGCAGCACAGCGGCGTCCGCGCCGGGCAACAGGGCGGTGTTGGTCCGGACCATATGATCGTACTGCCGGTAGATCCAGCGGCGGCTGCACAGGTTGGCCGCCGCCAGCATGTCCTTGAAGGCACGGAACAGCCCGCCCGGCAGGGCCAGGCGGTCCAGGTCCAGGACATTCACCTTGTCCAGGTAGGCCGGGCGGCGCAGCGGGCGCTCGTAGACGGGCGCGTCGTCGGTCAGGGCGGTGTTGGGGATCCGGGCCACCACCCGCCCGCCCTGCTCCACGTGCATGACGCCGTCGGCGATCACCTCGCCGATGACCGCCGCCTCCAGGTCCCACTTGCGGAAGATCTCCAGGATCTCGCCTTCGCGGCCCGCCGCCACGGTCATGAGCATCCGCTCCTGCGACTCGCTGAGCATGATCTCGTAGGGAGTCATCCCCTCCTCGCGCTGCGGCACGCGGTCGAGCTCGATGCGCACACCCACGCCCCCGCGCGCCCCCATCTCGCAGGTGGAACAGGTCAGGCCGGCGGCGCCCATGTCCTGGATGCCCAGCACGGCGCCGGTCTTGAACGCCTCGAGGCACGCCTCGAGGAGCAGCTTCTCCTGGAACGGGTCGCCCACCTGCACGGTGGGCCGCCGCTCCTGCGAGGTCTCGTCGAACTCGGCCGAGGCCATCGTGGCGCCATGGATGCCGTCGCGGCCGGTCCGGGCGCCCACGTAGATGACCGGGTTGCCCACGCCGCTGGCCTTGCCGTAGAAAATCTGATCGCGACGGGCGACACCGAGGCACAGCACGTTGACCAGGGGGTTCAGGCTGTAGGAGTCGTCGAAGTAGACTTCGCCGCCCACAGTGGGAATGCCGATGCAGTTGCCGTAGCCGGCGATCCCGGCCACCACGCCGTCGAGCAGGAAGCGGTTTTTGGCGTCCAGGAGCGGCCCGAACCGGAGCGAGTCGAGGCAGGCGATGGGCCGGGCGCCCATGGTGAAAATGTCCCGGATGATGCCGCCCACGCCGGTGGCGGCGCCCTGGTACGGCTCAATGAACGAGGGGTGGTTGTGCGACTCGATCTTGAACACGGCCGCCTCGCCCTCGCCGATGTCCACCACGCCGGCGTTCTCGCCGGGCCCCTGGATCACGCACGGCCCGCGGGTGGGCAGGCGGCGCAGGTGCACCCGCGAGCTCTTGTAGCTGCAGTGCTCCGACCACATGACCGAAAAGATGCCGAGTTCGGTCAGAGTGGGCGTGCGCCCCAGCGTGGCCACGATGCGCTCGTACTCCGCGGCGGTGAGGTTGTGCTCCTCGACCAGGGCGGGGGTGATGGGTTGTTCTTCCATGCGGTTCTTCCTCGATGTCATGGGTCGCGCTCCCGCGGGTCCGGCGCCCGTCACCGCGCCCCGGCATGGGCCGCCAGCAGGGACTGGAAAATCTTGAGGCCGTCGGCCGAGCCGAGCATCGCCTCGGCCGCCCGCTCCGGATGGGGCATCATCCCCAGCACGTTCCCCGCCCGGTTGCAGATGCCGGCGATGTGCTCCGCCGACCCGTTGGGGTTGGCGTCCGCGCGGAGGAGGCCCGCTTCAGTGCAGTAGCGGAAGACGATCTGGTCATGGGCCTTCAGCTCGGCCAGCGTCGCTGCGTCGGCGAAGTAGTTGCCGTCGTGGTGCGCCACCGGAATGCTGAGCACCTCGCCCGGCGCGCACAGGCCGGTGAAGGGGGTGCGGCGGGTCTCCACGCGCAAGTGCACGTGCCGGCAGACGAACTTGAGCTGCTCGTTCTTGAGCATCGCCCCGGGGAGCAGGCCCGCCTCCAGCAGGATCTGGAAGCCGTTGCAGATCCCGATCACCCGCCCGCCGTTGGCGGCGAACCGGCCGACGCACTTCATGATGGGCGAGAAGCGGGCGATGGCGCCCGTGCGCAGGTAATCGCCGTAGGAAAAGCCGCCGGGCAGGATGACCACATCGCACTCCTGCAGCGACTCGTCCTTGTGCCAGAGGAACACCGCCTCCTCACCCAGGACGTGCTTGGCCACGTGGTAGGCGTCGTGGTCGCAGTTGGAACCCGGGAAAACGACGATCCCGAATTTCATGCCCCCTCCAGCTCGAAGCGGAAGTCCTCGATGACCGTGTTGGTCAGAACGGTCCGGGCGATCTCCTCCACCACCTGGCGGGCCCGGTCCGCGGCGACGTCGTCGGGCAGAGCGAGCTCAAAGTACTTGCCCTGACGCACCTCCAGAACCTCCTTGAAGCCCAGGCTCTTGACCGCCCGCTGGACGGTCTTGCCCTGCGGATCGAGGACGTCCCGTTTCAAGGTCACATACACTTTTGCGCGCATAACACCACCTGAGTCCCTTGGAATGTCCGTCAGCCGCTGCCGGGGACGCGGCCCGCTGTCAGCACACCGGATGCAGCGGCCGGCCGGTGTCGAAAAACGCGACCACGTTGTCCACGGCCATCTGCACGATGGCCCGCCGCGCCGTATCCGTGGCCGAACCGATATGGGGCAGCAGCACCACGTTGTCCAGCGCCAGGAGTCCGGGATGCACCGCCGGCTCCCCCTCGTACACGTCCAGGCCGGCGGCGCGGAGCCGGCGGGCCCGCAGCGCGTCGGCCAGCGCCGCTTCGTCCACAACAGGGCCGCGGGCCGTGTTGATCAGGATCGCCCCCGGTTTCATCGCCGCCAGCGCCCGCGCGTCGATGAGGTGCCGCGTCGCCGGCTCCAGGGGGCAGTGCAGGCTGACCACGTCGGCTGCGCGGAGCAGCTCGTCCAGCGGCAGCCACCGCGCCTCGAGTGCGGCCTCCACCGCCGGATCGACGGCATTGCGGTTGTGGTACACGATCCGCATGCCGAATCCCCGCGCCCGGCGGGCCACCGCCTGGCCGATGCGGCCCAGGCCGACGATACCCAGAGTCGCGCCATTGAGCTCCAGGCCCAGCAGCAGTTCCAGGTCCCAACCGGCGAACCGGCCGGCGCGCACGTAGCGGTCGGCTTCCACCACCCGGCGGGCGGCCGCCAGCAGCAGGGCCAGCGCCAAGTCCGCCGTGGCCTCAGTCAGGGCCCCCGGCGTGTTGGTGACGGTGATGCCCCGCGCCCGGGCGTGCGCCCAGTCGATGTTGTTGAAGCCTACCCCAACGTTGGCGATGATCCGCAGGTCGGGGGCGGCTTCGATGAGCGCCGCGTCGATCGTGTCGCTGAGCAGGCACACCAGGCCGCGGCAGCCTGGCAGGGCCGCGGTCAGCGCGGCGCGGTCCGGCCAGGCGACGCCCGGCGGCCGGCGCAGCGTGAAGTGAGCCGGAAAACGCCGTTCGGCTCCGAACGGCAGCGGATGCGTCAACAGCACGGTCACGGGCGGCATGTCGCCTCTCTCCCAAGTTCATTCGCCCGGAGTATCCCCAGGCGCCCCCTGGCACGGGCGGGCCGCCGGACCATTCGGGCCGACAACGCCCCGCGCTCAGGGGGCCGGCGGGCCGGGCGGGCGCTGGGCCCCGCCGGCTGGCGAGAACCATTCGACGGCGTCCACCACGCCGATGACGGCGCGGTTGATGGGCCCCATCTCCCGACCGACGGCCTCCCAGGTCGAGCGGCCCTCCTCGAGGACCAGGACCAGGTCGCCGGCGCCGGCGTCGACGCTGTCCACCGCGATGAGCTTATCGCCGGCGGGCATTCCGCTCCGGGCATCCAGAGGCTGGACGTAGAGGAGCTTGAGCCCTTCGTATTGAAGGTGCTTGACGGTGGACTCGACGCTGCCGAGGACTCTCGCCAAAATCACAGTGGTTATTATACCGCGTTTATGCTAAATGGAAAGCGCCGCCCGAACGGCCCGTCCCGCGGGCGGCAGCCCGAATCCGCGGAGGTCCGCCATGCGCCTGGCTCGCACCATCGGCTGCGTCGTCGCCACCGTGAAAAACCCGTCCCTGACCGGGAAGCGGATCCTGCTGCTGCAGGAGGTGGACGAGGCGGACCGCCCGGTGGGAGAACCGTTCGCCGCCCTGGACGCGGTCGGTGTGGGCGCCGGCGAACGGGTCTTCTACGTCACCGCCCGGGAGGCCGCCCTGCCGTTCCTGCCCGAAGAGGTGCCCGCCGACGCCTGCGTGCTCGGCGTCGTCGATCGAGTGAATGTCAAGCCCGAGGTCCAAGGCTAGAATCTCGTGTGCGCCACCGTGATTCGTGATCGGAATTGCAATCGTGATCGTATTCGCCCCTGTCCTCGAACCGTTTAAAGGTTCGCAGGTTCGCCGAATCGCCGATTCACCGGCTGAAATCAGAGCCAATCTTTCCGCTTGAAGAATAGCAGCATACCGCCGGCCACCAGCAGCATCACGCCGATCACCGCCGGGTACGCCCACGGTTGGGCGAGCTCCGGCATGTGCTGGAAGTTCATCCCGTAGAAACCGGCGATGAACGACAGAGGCATGAACAGGGTGGCGATGGTGGTGAGCACCTTCATCACGCCGTTCATCCGGTTGCTGAGACTGGACAGGTAGATGTCGAGCATGCCGGCGAGCATCTCGCGGTAGGTCTCCACGGTGTCGATGATCTGGATCACGTGGTCGTACAGGTCCCGATAGTAGATGGCGTTCTCCGCCTGGATCAGGGGCGTCTCGTGGCGTTCCAGGGACAGCGCCATTTCACGCAGCGGCCAGACCGCCCGGCGCACCATCAGAATGTCGCGCTTGAGCCGGTGGATGGTATGCAGCGTCTCGGTGGTGGGCGCGTTGACCAGGTGGTCCTCCAGTTCCTCCATCTGATCGCCCAAGCGCTCCAGAATGACGAAGTAGTGGTCGACGATCACGTCCATCAGGGCGTAGGCCAGATAATCGCTGCCCAGCCGGCGCAGTCGGCCGCCGGGATCCTTCAACCGGTTCCGCACCGGGTCAAAGCTGTCGCCCTGGCGCCCCTCCTGGAAGGAGACAACGTATCCGCGGCCCATCACCAGGCTGACCTGTTCCGCCTGGAGTTCCTGGGCGGCCTCGTCGAATTCCAGCATCTTGAGGACGACGAACAGATAGTCGCCGAACACTTCCGCCTTGGGCCGGTGAAAGGTGTTCAGGATGTCTTCCATCGTCAGCGGATGGATGCCGAATGCTTCACCGACCCGGCCCACGGCGGCCACGTCGTGCAGCCCTTCGATATTTAACCAGAGCTTGTCCCCGTCGGTGTGCGGCCACTGGCGCAGCTGGTCCAGGACCACCGGTCCGGTCTCCAACCGATCGGGACCGTAGCGGGTCAGCTCGCCCCGGATCTGGTCGGTCTTCTGTTCGCCCATATGGACCAGGGTGCCGGGCGACAACCCCACCGCCTGGCGGCGGTGGCGGCGGGACCTGCGGCTCATGGGCATCCTCCTCCGAAACCGAATCCGGGGCGGCGGCGCGTCACGCGTCCGCCCCGGCCAGTGCGCGCATCCGCGCGGCGTAGCCGTCGGCGTCGAACTTGCGCTTCAAACCGGCGGCGACCATGCAGCGGACTTTCCCGAACACGGGCCGTTCGCCCCAAGGCCGGTCGTGCTTGCCAAAACACCAGGCCACGCCGGCGTAACCATTGGGGTCGCGGCCGTCCAGCTCGTAGCGGTCGTTGAGACGGACGGCGACGCGGAAGGCGTCGCGGGGCGAGGCACTCCATTCGAGGATTTTCTTTCCCCAGTACATCCGCATGTAGCCGTGCATCTTGCCGGTGTGCACCAGCTCGAGCTGGGCGGCGTTCCAGTACGGATCATGGGTGGCGGCGCGTTCCAGCTCCGCGGGGGTGTAGCGCGCCGGGCGCGGATCCTTGGCGTGACGATTGAGGTCGGCGCGCGCCCAGGACGGCAGGCCGTGGTAGCCGTCGTAGGCCGGGTTATACCAGACGAAGTTGACGGCCAGCTCGCGGCGGA
Organism: Acidobacteriota bacterium; assembly: GCA_012517875.1. Taxonomy (NCBI): domain Bacteria; kingdom Pseudomonadati; phylum Acidobacteriota; species Acidobacteriota bacterium. Next base: position 20,804 of record JAAYUB010000144.1, read on the forward strand.
CGATGAGTTCTTCGAGGAACGCCTCGGCGCCGGGCGAGCCGGAGGCCTGCGCGGCCAGGGCCGCCTCCAGCGGCGAAAGCTGTCCGAAGTGCAGGTACGGGCTCAGGCCCGACACGGCGCCGGCGTTTGGGTCGTTGCGCCGGTCGGGATACGCGTCGAGGCCGCCGGCGACGAACGCGGCCAGCCGGGCGCGGGCCGCCGCCGCCCCGCCCGGCCAGCCGCACACCGGTGGGACCGAGCGGTCCACGTCCAGGCGCTCGAGCGCCGCCGCGGGATCGGCGATGTCGAAGGCATCCAAATCGAAGCGGAGCGACGAACGCCGCGGCGCCCGCGCCGGTGGCGGCGGCACGAAAAAGCGAGCCAGCGCCCGGCGGATCTTGGGGCGGAAGGTGGCGGCGGTGAATTCGTCCTTGGGCGAGGCGACGCCCACCGGGACCACCACGTCGGTCTCCACTTGGAGGAACGGGCATTCGCTCCGCGCTGCGGCCACGGCGCGCCACTCGCGCTGGTGGCGGAGGTAGCCGGCGTCCACCACCGTGAGTGCGGCGTCCGCCGCCAGAGCCAGCGCTCCGGCGGCCGGCGGTTCGCGCCGCACCATCAGCCGGATGCCCCGCTCGGCCAGCGTCCGCTGTGTCTCGGCCAGCCCCTGCAGCATGAAGGCGAAGTGGCGGGCGTTGGCGCCGGGATATTGTTCCGTGAGCCCGAAGTACGCCACCACCGGCAGATCGCGCGCGTCGGCTTCCGCAACGGCCAGGGCCAGGGCGTGGTTGGCATCGGCGCGCTGGGCCGCTTGCATCCAATAGAGCACGTATTGTCCGCGCCGCGCCGGCCGGTCGTTCAGAGATTGGATCCGCTCAGGTTCCACGATTTGAGTCGGTTTCACCCTGCCAGTCTACCACAGGAGAGTTGGGAGTGTGGAGCGAGGAGTGAGCAGGGGTGGCAGTCCGGGTTCACCGGTTACCAGGCGTGCGAATCAGCAGGTTCGGCAACAGATGACGGTCAATAGTTGATGGTTGATGGTTGATGCCCCCAACTACATACTATTTCCTATTCTTGTCCACTGTTCACCGCTTACTGTTCCCGCTGAACTCCTCACTAAAAAAAGCCGGCCGGATGCGGGGCATCCGGCCGGGGCATCGGCGGCAACAGTCGGAACGGATCTAGTTCAGGCCGCGGTTCTTCAACAGGGGCTCGATCTTCGGATCGCGGCCGCGGAAGTTGCGGTACATCACATCGGAGTCCATGGTGCCGTTGACCTCGAGGACGTGCTTGCGGAAGGCGTCGGCCGTCTTCGCGTCGAACAGGCTGGTCTCCTTGAATGCCTCAAAGGCGTCACAGTCCAGCACGCCCGACCAGATGTAGCTGTAGTAGCCGGCCGCGTAGCCGCCGATGATATGGGTGAAATAGGTGCTGCGGTACCGGCTGACGATCTCGGGAATCAGGCCGATGGTGTTGAGATAATCGGACTCGAACTTGTCGATGTCCAGATCCTGCGGCTCGGTCAGTGTGTGGTATTTCATGTCCAGGAGCGACGCGGCCAGGTATTCCACGGTTTCGAAACCCTGGTTGAACAGGCGGCTCTTGTTGATCTTGGTCACCAGCGCGTCGGGGATCACCGCACCGGTCTGGTAGTGCCGGGCATACTGGCGCAGCACCTCCGGCTCGATCGCCCAGTGCTCCATGATCTGGGACGGCAGTTCCACGAAGTCGGTGGCGCGGAAGGTCGTGTCATAGGTCACGTTGGCGAGCAGGTTGTCGAGGGCGTGACCGAACTCGTGGAACAGCGTGCTGACCTCCTCGAGGCTCAGCAACGCCGGCCCGTCGCCGGAGGGCCGCGTGCAGTTGGTCACCAGCGTCACCACCGGCGGAACCTTCTGGCCGTTGCGCTTGTGCTCACTGCGATACGCACCGCACCAGGCACCCGCGCGCTTGCTGGTCCGGGGATGAAAATCCATGTACAAAATGCCGAGGTGGGAACCGTCCTTGTCCTTCACCCGGAACACCTGGGCTTCGGGATGGGGCTTCGGCATGTCGGCCAGCGGCTCGAAAGAGAGACCGTACAGCCGGTTGGCGACGTAGAACACGCCGTCGCGCACATTGTCCAGCCTGAAGTAGGGCCGCAGCTCGGCGTCGTCCAGGTCGTACCGGGACTTGCGGAGCTTTTCAGCGTAATACCACCAGTCCCAGGACGCCAGCTTGAATCCGCCGCCTTCCTGGTCGATGATGGCCTGCAGCTGCTGCGCCTCCTTGCGGGCCACGGGAAGCGCCGCCGCCCAGAGGCGGTTCAGCAGGTCATACACGCGGTCGGGAGTGCGGGCCATCCGGTTCTCCAGGATGTAGTGGGCGTAGGTGGGGTAGCCCAGCAGTTTGGCCCGCTCCACCCGGAGTTTCATGATGTCGTTGAGGATGGCCTTGTTGTCGCTGGCGTTGTCGTTGTCGCCGCGCTGGATGTAGGCGGTGTAGAGCTGCCGGCGCAGTTCGCGGTTCTGCGCGTACTGCAGGAACGGCAGCATGCTGGGTTTCTGGGTGGTGAACACCCACTTGCCGGCCAACCCCGCCTCTTTGGCCGCATCGGCTGCCGCGGCCACCACGGACTCGGGGAGTCCGGCCAGGTCTTCGGATTTTTCGATCACCAGCCGGTAGGCGTTGGTTTCGGCCAGCACGTTCTGGCTGTACTGGACGCCCAGCACCGAGAGCTGGCGGTTGATGGCACGCAGTTTCTCCTGCTCCACTTCCGGCAGGCTGACGCCGCTGCGGATATAGCCCCGGTACAGATTCTCCAGCAGGTACAGCTGTTCGCCGGTCAAGCCGAGCTGCTCGCGCTGGTTGTAGAGCATCCGCACCCGCATGAAGAGCTTGGAATTCATCGCAATGGCGTCCCGGTGGGCCGCCAGGCGGGGTGCGATCTCCTGGTTGAGTTTCTGGATCTCGTCGTTGGTGTCCACCGACACCCGGCCGAAGAACACCGAGCTCACCTCGCCCAGCAGCTCGCCGGACCGGTCCAGTGCTTCAATGGTGTTGGCGAAGGTAGGCGGTTGCGGATTGTTGACGATGGCATCGATTTCGGCCAGATTCCGTTTCATGCCCTCTTCGAAGGCGGGACGAAAATGCTCCAGTTTGATCTTTTCGAACGGCGGCACGTTGTACGGGGTGCCGTAAGGGGCTAAGAACGGATTGGCCGCCGTGGCCGGCTGCGCCGCCGTGTCGCAGCCGCCGCACCCGGGGGCGCAGGGACTCTTTTTGGCGGTCGATTCGGAGGCTTGCGCCAGACCGAGCGCGCCCAGCAGGAGTCCCGTCATCGCCAACAGCAGAAACATGCGCATAGTGACCTCTCCATGAACGGAATGCGAAAGCCCATCCTAGACAAAAACGCCCGCCGGATCAAGCCTGCCGCGACAGCCGGCGGAAACTGATGATACGGATGCACCGAGTCGAAGTTTTATGGAATCGACGGCTGTCCGCCGTCCGGCTCGAACCGCAACCCCGCGGCCGGCTGCAGTCGCGGATCGCCAACCGCCAGCGCCAGCGCCCGGAGCGCGCTCCGCTCCTTGTCCTTGATCTCCAGCATGAGGTCGAAGTCGTAGGGACGGGTATCCCGCAAGAATGTCTGAAAATCAGCCGCGTCCAGCGAGTGGCTGTGGGTACCGGGTCGCGCGTCCGGCGCCTGGCTGCTGTAATCAACCATGGGCGGGCCGTCTGAAGCGGACCAAGTCCGGGCGGCGGCGGCAAGCGCCCCAGCCATCGGTTCGCCCCGGTTCCGGATCGCGTGATGGAACGTGTCGAACAGAACCGGGATCCCACAGCGGACGTGAAGCTCCAGGCAGTCGCTCACGGGATAGTTGCGGTCATCGTTTTCCACCACCAGCCGCCGTCGGACCGCCGCCGGCAGCCGGGCCCAGTTCCGCGCGAAGCGCGCCAGGCTCTCCGCCCGATCGCCGTACACGCCACCCACGTGGATCTGCACCTTGGCTGCGTCGTCGAGCTCCAGCAGTTCCAGCACGCGAACGTGGTACTCGAGCTCGCGGACGCTGCGCCGAACGATCTCGGGCTCTTGCGCGTTGATCAGGGTGAACTGGTCGGGGTGCATCGAGATGCGCATCCGGTTGTCCCGGATCATCCGCCCGATTTCGGCGAATCGCTCCCGGAAGGCGCCGCCCCAGTCATCGACACACACCGGGTGGGAGGCGAAGGGGACCAGGTCCGAACTGATCCGCAGGAACCCCAGACCGTGCCTGATGTTGTAGCGCACCATCGCCGCCAGGAAGTCCAGGTTGGCCGCCACGGTCTCCCTCAGGCGGGCGGAGGAATAGGAGGCCAGCCGGAACGTCCGGACCCGGGCGGGGGGAATCGATCGGTTGATGCACGGGTAGCCGATCCGCATGGTTCCAGTGTACACCGGCTGTCCAGGCAGCGCGGCTTGGTCTGCTGACTTGGGGATAATGTATAATTCCTGCTTCAGGACCGGCGCGCGCCGATCCTCACTCTCCGAATTATGAGGGTCGCATGAATGACACCATGATCAGCCTGTGCTTGACGGCCGCAATGGTGCTGCTGGCGGGGTGCGCCTTCGTCTCCGGCGACAATCCGACGTCTCCGCCGGAGGGTTCTGCACCGGACGCCGCCGCCCCGGCTCAACGCACGGCGCTGCCGGCGGCGCCGTCCGGCTCCGGGACCTACCTCACCCTGTATCGGGAGCAGTCGCAGGGCGCTTTCCAGATGCTCATCCCCAAAGGCTGGCAGGCGGACGGCGGGATGATCGGGTCCGGACTCGGCTGGAACGTTGTGGACCTGGTGGAATACAACATCCGCTTCCGGGTCACCAGCCCGGACGGTCAATCGTTCTTCGGCTACTATCCACGTTTCTACTTTCAGGATCCCGCGGTCACCGCCCGGAGCAGCATGGGCATGCTGCAACCGCAGCCGGGCCAGGTGCAGAACGGCTGTTGGCTGTACCCATACCTGTCGATCCGCCAGTACCTGGAGGTCATCGTCTTCGGACAACTGGCCGCCCAAGAGATCCGGAACCCGCACTTCGTCGGGGACGTGGTGCCCGTCCCGGCGCTCAAGGCCCTCGTGCCAAGTGTCGCCTCCCATTACCAGGCCGGTTATGCCGATTTCGTCTGCATGGTGCGGGGGGTTCCCAGTTACGGCCGCATTTACACGGTGCTTTACAATCTGCAGGACATGATCTGGTCCACCGTGTTCACCGCCGGTTGGCTGGCGCCCCAGAGCCGCTGGCGCGAGGACGGCCGGATCATGGAGATCTGCCTGAAGACCTTCCGACTGGATCCCCAGTGGGCGGCCCGGGCCGCCGCCGCCGCCGCCGAGCGGTCCAAACAGTACGGAGACACGCTGCGCTACCTGAACGACGTCGACCGGCAGATCACCGAGCACCGCAGCCAGACCCGGTCGGACATCCAGGAGGAGTTCTACAAGGCCATCACGGGCCAGATCGAGACCCGCGACCCCCAGACCGGTCAGGAAACCTGGCTGCCGGCGTACCGTTTCGCCTTCACCGACGGCCGCGGCAACTATTTCCTGAGCGACGATCCCAATCATAACCCGACCCGCGCCCATCCCGAGTGGCGCGCCCTGGATCTGATCAACCGCAACGATCCCGACTACCGGTCCCGCCGGTAGCCGGGGCGCCGCGGACACCGGCGGTGCGGATGCATCGATCGGCGGTTCCATCGTTTGCCTGCACTCTCCGTAGCGTGCGCTGACGCTAGGCGGCGGATGCACCAATCCGCCCAACCGCCTCAGCCGACCAGCCCGTTCATTCATCATACCGTCTCCGGGATTCATGCAACAACAGGCACCGGTTAGACGTATGCCTTTCCGTCGCCCTGTTTTTGGAGTATGCTGTATTCCGTGAGTTGAATCGACGAATCAGCCCGGCACTCTTCCGGCTGACCATGAATTGAAACAAAACGTGATGACGATACTGAAGCACGCTCAGCATTGGCCACCACCTAACCGAAACCGGCGATTCCAGCACGGCGGCAAGACGCTCGTTGCCGTGCTGCTTCTGGTCACCTTCGGCTTGTTTCCGGCCCACCAGATTCTGCACTTGTTTTTCGCCGATCACACCCACCGATACTGCAGGATCCATTACCAGATCGAAGATATTTATCCGACTGACGTCCTCGACTCGATCCTCACAGTCACCGAAGACCCGGCTCATGAAACCGTGCAGCCGCTCGACCCTGCGTCGCGCGCCTGGAATCATCGCCATCACGGTTGCGACATTCTGAAACTTTGCTTTGAATCCAAGTCGGCCGGTTCATTCCAGGCAACCGAGGTCAGACAACCAGTCGTCACCCTGGTGGCACCGATGGTCTGGTCGATTGATTTCACCGGATCATGCCCGCTGGTGCTGCTCTCTCCCAAACACTCCCCTCCCCGGGCTTCCTGTCACTAGTCAGCAAAAACCGTTCTTCATCGATCATCAGATCCTTCGCGTTTGGAAACCGGCTGTTTGCCGCCAGACGACATGCACTCATTTGGGAGAATTCAAACCATGAGTATAAGGCCACAAATTGTACCCATCTCACTGGCTATCGTTCTGACCCTTTTGCTCAGCGGCCTGACTACCGCCGCTGATGATCCGGCGCACCCGGCGCCGTCACCCGCCGTCACGCCAGTCCAACAACCCGTTGATGCCCGGGACGAGCGGATTCGCCAGCTCGAAGACAGGGTGCGGGAACTCGAACAGAAACTGGGCGTTCTGATGGAGCGCCTGGACATCGACGAGCAGCGCCAGATGATCCAGGAAGCGCAGGCGGCCGCCTTGCAGGCCGGCGAGGAATCCAAGCCGGAACAGCGGGAGTTTCTTGAGGGAGGCTTGGCGCTGCAGAAGTTGAATCCCGAAATCACTTTCTGCGCCGATTTTCTCGGCACCGTGATCATCGACGACGGCAAGTTCTACGCCGGCGAGACCGATCGCAGCGGCTTTCAAACGCGGTCGGACGGCCTGCATTTTCAGCATCAGTTGGATCCCTACTCGAGTTTTAAGAGCGCTTTTCATTTTTCACCCGAGCACGGCGTCGACATCGAAGAAGTCTATATCAACTGGTCCGGAGTCATTCCCGCCATTTCATTCACGACGGGGCGTTTTCGGCAGAATTTCGGCATCCTCAACCGATGGCACGATCACGATCTGGACCAGACCAGCTATCCGGCCGCTCTCCGCCTGGTGCTGGGCGAGGAGGGCCTGGTCGGCAACGGGGTCATGGTCAAATGGTTGATGCCGCCGCTGTGGGCGCATGCCAACGAGCTGACGCTGGAGGTGGTCGACGGCGACGACGAGACCCTGTTCTCCGGTCAGCACTTCAGCGTTCCCAGCACCTTGGTCCATCTGAAGAACTATTACGATCTCAGTGCCAGCACCTACCTGGAATTCGGCCTGACCGGAATGTTCGGCGGCAACAACCGACGCGGCTGGGCGAATGAAGCGGGCGAGTTGATCGACGAGCCCTGGCGGCGTACCCTTGCCGCCGGCATGGACCTGACTCTCTTCTGGTCGCCGCAGACCCGCGCCAAATATGACCAGTTGACCTGGCGGACCGAATTTTATTTTGTGGACAAGGAGCTGCCTCCTGACGCCGGGACGGTGTATTCGAGATCCTGGGGGTTGTATTCCTACCTGCAGAAACAACTCTCGGCGCGATGGTTTGCGGGCATCCGGGGTGACGCCGCCCGGCCGACCTTCCGCCAGCGCGACCTGGTCGCGTGGGATGTGGTCCCCTACCTCACCTTCTGGCAGAGTGAGTTCGTTTATCTCCGGCTGGAATACCAATACGGCCGCAACCTGCCGGCCTGGTCGGAAACGGGTGGCTTCATGCCACGCACCGACAACCGCCTGCTGCTCCAGCTCAACTTCGCGGCGGGACCCCACAAGCATGAAAAATATTGACAGGAGTAACTCCATGAACAATCGACTCCCGTGGCTCTTTTTGATACTGGGCGCCCTATGTTGGGGCTCGGTCCCCGCCCGGACGGCGGACGGCAAATTGCGGGTGGTTGTGACCTACTCGGCCTACCACTCCATTGCAGAGTATATCGGCGGCGACAAGGTAGTCGTGTCACACATAGTGGAGGGCAATCAGGACCCTCACATCGTCCGCCCAAAGCCCAGTTTGGCCGTGATGCTCAAATCAGCAGACGTCTATGTGGCCACCGGTATGGATCTGGAAATGTGGTCACCGGCCCTGGTGGATATGTCCGGCAATCCGAACATTCGCAGCGGTCAGAAAGGCTACGTTTCCGCCAGCGCCGGGTTGCGCCTGCTCGAGACACCGGTCACGATCTCCCGGGCGGAAGGTGACGTGCACATCTACGGCAACCCCCACATCCACACCAGTCCGCTCAACGGGAAAACCATAGCCGAAAACATCTGCGTCGGTCTGAAGCGGAACGCGCCCGAACACGCTGAGTATTTCGACCAGAACCTCAAACGCTTCATCGAGGAAATCGACCGGCGGACGTTCGGCGACGAGTTGGTCCGGCTGCTGGGCGGCAGGGTGCTGACCGACCTGGCGCAAAAGGGCCAACTGTTTTCATTTCTTGAAAACAAGCAATACCACGGCCAGCCGTTGTCGGCTCGCCTCGGCGGCTGGATGAAGGCCGCCGAGCCGTTGCGCGGCTTGAAGATTGTCGCGTATCATAAAAACATCAGCTATTTCGCCGAACTGTTCAACATCGAGATCGTCGATTACCTGGAGCCCAAGCCGGGCATCCCCCCACCCCGGGCCACATCACGACGGTGATCGACAAGATGCACAGTCAGCACATCCACATCCTGTGGGCCGAAAACTATTTCGACATCGCTCAGGTGAAAAAAGTCGCCGAACGAGTCGGCGCTAGGCCAGTGATCGTTGCCTTGGCGCCCGGCAGCCAGCCGGACATGCGAACATTTTTTGACATGTTCGACATCTGGATCCGCGAACTCAAAAACGCTGCGCTGGAAAACGGATCGCGCCATCCAGCCAGTTCCTGATAGCCGGGTGTGACATGAACATTCTGGAACTGATGGCCGCCCCGTTCGTTGAATGCCTGGTGTTGGTTGCCATCCACACCTATTTGGGCATCCATGTGCTGAAGCGCCGGGTGATATTCGTGGATCTGGCACTGGCCCAGATCGCCGCCCTGGGTTCGACGGTCGGATTCCTGTTCGGGATCATGCCGGACACCACCGGCGCCCTGCTCTTTTCCATCGCTTTCACGTTCATCGGAGCTGCGGTCTTCGCCGTGACCCGTTTTCGGCACGAGCGGGTGCCCCAGGAGGCGATCATCGGGCTGACCTATGCCGTTTCCTGCGCCGTGGCCATCCTGGTGATTGAAAAGACCCGTGGCGCCGAACACCTGAAAGACATTCTCGTCGGCAACCTGCTGTGGGTCACCTGGTCCGACGTCGCACTGGCGGCGGCGGTCTATCTCGGCATCGGGGGCATCCATTTTTTCCTGCGCAAGAAGTTCCTGATGATTTCCGACGATCCGGAAAATGCGCGGTTGATGGGCCTGCAAGTGGGCGTCTGGGACTTTGTTTTTTATCTGACCTTCGGCGTGGTGATCAGTCTGTCGACCCGTGTCGCCGGCGTGCTGCTGGTGTTCGTGTTTTTGGTGGCGCCGGCCATTCTGGCCTTTTCACTCACGCAACGCATGTCCACTCAGTTGCTCATCGGCTGGGGGACCGGAACCATCGTCACCACAGTGGGTCTGTATCTGTCGTGGGCGGCGGACCTTCCCAGCGGTCCGGCGGTGATCGCCTTCTACGGTGTGGCGTTGGTCCTGGCCGGCATTGTCATCTTTCTGGTCCGGGCTGAAGACCGAAAGCGGGCTTGGCGATTGTTCGCGGCCGGCATCGCCATGGTGTTCCTGGTCGCCGCGGCGCTGTGGTTCGTGGGCACCTGGATCGCCTCCTCGACAATCGCCGTGAGCGAGGAGGCGCAACTGGTCGAGCAGGATCTCGGCCGGGATCGTTCGGTGGCGATCGAGCGTGATGCCCAGGAGCGTGAGATCCAGCACCGGCTGTTGTCGGATCGGGTCGGTTTCTGTGTGGCGACCAGTCGAATCACCGAGTATCTGGACCGGGCCGGTCCCGAAGCGCGGATCGAATACATCCGGATCCAGCTGAACGCTGAGCCACGAAAGGGATTGGAGTACCTGGTGATCGCATTGGCCGATGATGACATGGCCGTACTGTACCGTGAAGAGTTGGTGCAGATCTTGAAGGAGACCACGGGTCGGAAGTTTGGATTTGACCCGCAGTTGGACTACGCTGCCAATGCACCATCCATCAAGCGGATCTGCCGACATCTTCGAAGCTTCCCCCGCGTCCGTCGGGGCACGGGGTCATTATAAGGGTGAAAAGACAACGCCGCCCCCGGCGGACCGGATGTCCCGGCCGGGCGGTGGTCATCAAAAAACAAACGTTTGTTTCCGGTCACGGCTTCGGGTGATGTTGCCCAATCGGCGCGGCGTGCGCGTCCGTCACCAATCGGTTCAGGCGGATCGGATTTCTCAGGTCCCCGCGTCCGACGGCGAGACGGTTCACTTGGGAAGTCTGCCGGGACGATACCGCGTGCTTCATCGGATGCCGGGTTGATTCCGCCGCCGGCTGCGGTCCGTGGGCAACTTTTTAAACTTTATCCCCGTAGAAGCAATCTAACTCCCTGTGGCTGACGCTTCGAACCGGTCGCCGGCGGTATACAGGGAGCGTTGACTTGGACCCTGACGGCAGGTAGAATACGGCGGTTCGGCAGGCAACCGACGGGCGAAACATGACCGAGAACAGCCAGAGCATCAAACGCGAAGCGCTCTCCGACCTCCTCTTCCGCGAGGAGCGGCGGCCCCTGCGCCCCGCCATCATCGCCGCGATCATCTTCCACATCATCATCTTCTTCATCCGCTTCCCCGACTTGGCGTCCCGCATGCTCGAGCCCACCGTCTACCGCCTGGTCAACATTCAGTCGCTGGCGCCGCCCCAGAACGCCGGTGGCGGCCGCGGCGTCACCAAGCCGAGTCCCGAGACGCCCCAACAGGCCACCACCATCCCCAAGCCGGACCCGGTCTTCGTCCCCGTGCCCGATCTGACACCTGACCAGCCGGAACCCACCTACGAACCGGAGAAGATCACCCTGCCCACATTCGAAGGCGAGATCGTCAACGACCTGAGCCTCGGCGAGATCTACGCGCCGGGCGGCGGCACCACCGGCGGCGGCACCGGCGGCGGCTACGGCGGCGGCACCGGCGGCGGCATCGGCCCCGGCGAGGGGGACGGGGTCTACTCGGTCGGCGCGGGCATCATCCCCCCCGAGGCGGTGATCAAGCCGTCGCCCAAATTCACCGACGACGCCATCCGCAACCGCATCTCCGGCATCGTGCTGCTGTACGGGATCATCCGCAAGGACGGCCGCGTGGACAGTCTCAAGGTCATCCGCAGCCTCGGCTACGGCCTGGACGAGGAGGCCCTCACCACGGTGGCCACCAAATGGAAGTTCCGGCCGGCGATGAAGGACGGCCGGCCGGTGGACTGCTACGTCACCATCGAAGTCAGCTTCACGCTGTATTAGAAGTCCCCGCTCATTCGGAAGGCACGGCGAACTGACCGGCCAGAGCCCGGGCGCGCTCCAGTTCCGCCGGAGTGAACGCGCCCCGCGGGGCGGCGTCAGCGAGCCTGAACTCCTCGGCGAAACCCCGGGCGAAGGCCCCCGCCAGGTCGGCATACGGCGGTGTCGGCGTAACAAAGTCGCCGATTGAGGCCATGACCGCCTGCAGCGGGGCGGCCTCGACCCCCATGGCGCCCGCTTGCAGCCGCCAGTCGTAGGCGTACGGGATGGAGCCGTGCTGGAGGAAGGCGGCGCGGAGGCGTTTCTGGGCGCTGCCGATGATCTTCCGCTCGCCCACAATGATCTCGTAATGGGAGGCGCTGGAAAAGCAAGGGTGCGGATTGTGGATGTAATTGTCGCTGCGCGTCGGGGCCAGGCTGCCGTGGTTCTGAATCGCCGCCGGCGCGCCCAGCAGCTGGAGACCGCGGCACAGCGCCCGGGAGATGCACAGGTAGATGTCCAGAATGCGCTGGACCGGGAAGTGGTCCCGGTCATTCGAGACCACGCTGTAGGTGAGTTCCAGGTGGTGGAGCACCGCCCCGCCGCCGGTGGGCCGGCGGACGATCGCCACGCCGTTGTCGCGGCAGAACGCCGCGTCGGCGGCGCGGGCCACGTCCTGCTTGTTGCCCAGACTCAGGGTGGGCACATCCCACTGGTAGAAGCGCAGCGTGGTTTGGGGTGAGCCGGCGGTTTCCGCCAGCTCCAGCACCGCGGCGTCGCGGGCCATGTTCTCGATCCCGCTGAGCGCACCGTCGATGATGATCCGCCAAGGTCCGGCCATGGGGCACCTCCTCGAAAGGGGGCACTATACCCAAGCCGGTCCGGCGATTCAAGGGCATTCCAGCGGACACGTCATGGTCACCACCGGGCAGGCGGCGTGGCGGATAACCTTGTCGGTCACGGCGCCGATGAACCGCTCCCCTGTGAAATCGCGGCCGTGGAGGCCCATGACGATGAGATCGCTGCCGCCTTCCTGCGCACGGTCCAGAATCTCCAGCGCCGACACCCCCGGGACGACCTCGGTGGTCACCGTTCCGGCGTAGCCGGCGAGGCCGTCGGCCACCGTCTGGAGACGCTGCCGGGCGCCGGCCAGCCGGCCCTCGTGGAAATTGGGGAACGGGACCACCATCCCCACATCGAAACCGATGGGGAAGACATCCTCCAGCACGTGCAGAAGCTGGATGACGGAGCCGGCGGGCGTCCCTAACCCGCGCGCCATGCGCACCGCCGACAGGGAACATTCGGAGAAGTCCACCGGCACCAGGATCCGCTGGAATCGGACGTAGGTGGCCGGATCGGCCGGGTCCACCGCCAGGTCCGGTCGCTCCGTCACCGACAGGACGGGCTTGCTGAGGAGCTTGAGCATCCGGTCGAGAGTGGATCCGTAAATCCACCGCTTCAATCCGCCGGTGCCCCGGCTGCCCGCGACCACCAGGTCGACGCCCCACTCGCCGGCGCACCGAGCGACCTCCTGGGACGCCCGCCGGCCGAACACGACATGGGTACGGACATCCGTGATCGCCGCCTTCAACGGGGCCTGGTACCTCGCCATCTGCCCCTCTGCATACGCCGAAAACTCCGCTTTCAGCCGGGTGCACGCCTCACTATCCTCCTCGCTCCAGTCCCCCTCACAGCAGACGTGTAGGATGTCCAGACCGGCGCCATGCGCCTGCGCCAGCGATAGCGCGTACAGGTACGCGGTCTGGGCGTGCCGGCTGAAGTCGGTGGCAAAGAGAATCCGCCCGATGGTCATGATGGCACCCCCGGGTTGAGATTGCGGTTGTTGCTTTCATTTTACTATAATACCCTCATCGCCGTGGCGACAAGAGCCCATAACCACTCCGACCGGACAGGAGCCTCCATGAAGCATCCTTGGTTTGACGTCGGTGTCGGTGAAAACACACCCAAGGAATTCTTCGCGCTGATCGAGATTCCCAAAGGCTCCAAGAACAAATACGAGATGGACAAGGCGACCGGCCTGCTGCGGGTGGACCGGGTGCTGTACTCGGCGGTGCACTATCCGGCCAACTACGGTTTCATCCCGAAGTCATACTGCCTCGGCGACGATGATCCCCTCGACGTGCTCGTGCTGGGTCAGGAGCCGGTGCATCCGCTGTCCCTTCTGTACGCCCGCGCCATCGGCGTGATGCAGATGGTGGACGAGAAGGAGGAGGACGACAAGATCATCGCCATCCATGCCAACGACCCGGAGTACATGCACTACCGGGACATCGCCGAGCTGCCCGACCATAAGCTGCAGGAGCTGCAGCGCTTCTTTGAGGACTACAAGGCGCTGGAGCACCGCAAGGTCACGGTGGAGCGGTTCATGGGCCGCTTCGACGCCTACCGGATCATCCAAGACAGCCTGCGGGTGTTCGAACAGAAGGCAGCAGAACTGCGGGCGCGTTACGGCTGGCCGGCGCGGTAGCCCTTCCACCCGTCGCCCATTCGTCCATCAGTCGGCGCAACCGCCGGCACTGCAGATTCACGCGCAGGGTTCCGGCCCGTTGTCGGCTCGCGGCAGAGTGAAGGTGAAGGTGGAGCCGACGGTCCACTGGCTCTCCACGCTCAGCTGGCCGCCCATGATCTCCACGAACCGGCGCGCGATGGACAGCCCCAGCCCCGTCCCCGACTGTGTGTCGCCGGTCGGGTTTTCCAGTTGCACGAATTCGGTGAAGATCTTGGGCAGATTCTCCGGCTTGATCCCGATGCCCGTGTCCCGAACCGAAATGCTGACAAACGCCGGGTTGTGCTTGGCCAGGCCCGCCGACACGGTGACCTGGCCCTTGCGGGTGAACTTGATCCCGTTGCTGACCAGGTTGAGCAGCACCTGCTGGATCCGCCCGGCATCCCCCATGACGTTGGGCAGCGGTTCGTCGATGGTCAGGCCGAGCTCGATCTGCTTGTTCTTCAGCAGCCCCGCGCCGGTGTTGATGACCGCATGCAAGATGGGCTTGAGGTTGACCCGTTCGACGATGAGCTCGAATTTCCCCGCCTCGATCTTGGAGATGTCAAGGATGTCGTTGATCAGCCCCAAGAGGTGGCGGGCGCTGTTGTAGATGGTGGTGATGTCGCGGCGCTCGTTTTCGTTGAGCGGGCCGTAGAGCTCCTGCAGCAGAACCCCGGAGAAACCGATGATCGAGTTGAGCGGTGTCCGCAGCTCGTGGGACATGCTGGCGAGAAACGCGCTCTTGGCCCGGTCGGCGGCCTGCGCTTCCCGCACGGCGCCCTGCAGCAGCTCGTTCTTCTCGGCCAGCTCGCGCGTGCGCTCGCGCACCTTCTCCTCCATGTCCAGATAGAGGCGGTGCAGCTCGCCGGCGTACTCATCCTTCTCCTTGATGGTGGTGCGCAGATTCTGGATCATGGAATCGAATGTGCTGGCCAGACCCGCCAGTTCGTCGCGGGTGCGCACCGGCGGCACCCGCACGTCCAGGTTGCCGGCGCCCACCTGGCGGGCCGCCGCGGCGAGTTCCTTCACGGGACCGGTGATGCCCACGGCGAAGAAGAACGAGCCGAGGATGCCCAGGAGCACGAACAGCACGGCCGACTGAATCATGCGCGTGGTGACCTGGGCCAGGCTCCGCTCCATCTCCTGATATCCGAAGGTGTACCGCAGCGTGTAGCTGTGCTTCCCCCACTCCTCCACAAAGGGGTAGATCACTTCGATGGCCTCGCCGTCGGCGTGGGCGACGTGGTAATCGACGCTCTTTTCGATCCCGCGAATCCGGCTCAGGATGTCCGGGTCGGTGATGACGCGGCCCGCCGGATTGTCCGGGGCGACCGACGTCTGCTGGATTTCCGCCGAGTCAAACAGGATCACTCCGTTGACATCGATGAGCTCGATCGTGCGGACGTCCTGGCTCAGCACCAGGATGTCCAGCAACAGCTCTTTGAACTTGATGAAGCCGCTGTGGAAGTAGTTGTTGAATGCCTCGACGAGCGGCCGGGACGAAAGCATGGTGTACGCGTCCACCTTTTCGCGGATCTGGTTCTCCAGAATCTGGCGCTGGATGCGGTAAAACTGGTAGGCGTTGAACGAGAAGATCAGGGCGATGAGCAGGCTCGTGACCAGGATCAGCTTCCAGCGCAGCGAAATGGAGATCATGGTGCCGCCCCCGGTGGCGGCGGGGTGCCGCCGGTGCGCAGATGGGTGCGCACGAACCGCGCCACTGCCTCACGATATGTGTCGCCGCCGACCAGGAAGATGTTGTTGTGATCCGCCTCCGGCACCGGATAGAAATCCTTGGGCGGCGGCGCCAGGCGGAACAATGCCTGGCTCTGGTCGAGGGGCACAATCGTGTCCTGGGTGCCGTGGATGAACAGCTTGGGCAGTTCACAGGCCCGCACGTAGGCCGACGTGTCCAGTTCCAGCGACGAGAAGAAAAAGAGCGCCTGGAGCAGCGGCTTTTCCACCGCCATCGCCTCGGCGTTGAAGAAGGGCGCCTCCAGCACCAGGCAGCCGGCTTTTTCCCGGCTGGCCAGATAGGTGGCGGGAACATTGCCGATGGAGAATCCCCACAGCACGAGCCGTTCCGGTTCCGGACAGAATTGCGCCCGCACGACCTCCAGCGCGGCCTCGCCGTCCCGGAACAGGCCCGCCTCGGTGGGCCGGCCTTCGCTCCGGCCGTAGCCCCGGTAATCGGGCAGGAACCAGCTCCAGCCCAGGGGCCGCATCCGCTGAACGAATTCCAGGCAGTAGCCGATGTTGCCGCCGTTGCCGTGGAAAAAGAGCACCACCGGCGCTCCGGGCTCGCCGGCGAAAAACCAGCCATGCAGCCGCACGCCGTCGCGGGTGGTGAAGTTCACATCCTGCGCCGGCAGGCCCAGCTGGGCCGGGGTCAGCGGATACTCCTTGTAGGGGAAAAAGACGAAGCGGTTCTGCAGCAGCAGCACGACCACCTTGACCAGCAGGAACAGCAGGGCCACGGTCATGCAGATGATGAGGATCTTTTTCATCGGGCGAACTCTCGCATCCGGTTTCGATAGTGGGTGAGGATCACGGCGTGGTCGAACGCCAGCGGGTCGGGCAGGTCGTCGAGGGCGTACACCGCGGCCGCCGCGGCATCGTCACCGCCCTGCGGCTGCCCGTCGGCGTCGCCGACGAACACGACGCTGACGGTGTGGCCCCGCGGATCGCGCCGCGGATCCGAGTAGACGCCCAGCAGCCCGGCCAGTCGGACGCGGAGTCCGGTCTCCTCCGCCGCCTCGCGCACGGCCGCGCTCTCAACGGTTTCGCCCACGTCCACGAATCCGCCGGGCAGCGCCCAGCCGGGCGGCGGGTTGCGGCGGCGGACGAGCACGATCCGTCGGGGATCGCCCACCCGAATGACCAGGTCCACGGTCAGCAAGGGAGTCCGGATCGGCACGGCGGCGCTCCTGTAGATTCCGTCGGGCATTGCCCGGCTGGCGTCGACGCAACTGTTGCCTAAGGTTTAATATAGCGGAACCACCGGAGCCATGCAACGGCTACTTTCCCGGCTCGCCGCTTTCTGCTACAATGCTTCCGCTCAACCTCAGTCCCGGATGCCGACCTCATGACCACGGACCGTGCAACCGACAAGTCCACCGTCTCAGTGGTGCTGCCTCTGCTCGACTGCGAGGACGGGGTGCTGAACCTGGTGGAGGAAATCCACCAGCGCGTCACAGCCAAGATCCCCGGCGCCGAGATCATCGCCGTGGACGCCGGCAGCCGTGACCACACCTGGGGCATCCTGCGCGAGCTGACCACCGCCTACGACGAACTGAAGATTTACCGCAGCAAGGACCCCGTGCCGGTGGGGGGGGCCAGCTTGCGCGGTTTCCTGGAAGCAACGGGCAAATTCGTCTTCCACCTGGAGCCCCATTGCCCCTGGCGGGTGGATCTGTTTTGGGACATGGCCCGCCTGCGCGCCAACGCGGGCCGCGGAGCGGTGTTCGCCGTGCGCGGGCCGTCGCTGCGGGGCATGAAGGAAA
>JAAYUB010000145.1 GCA_012517875.1 Acidobacteriota bacterium
ATCAGCGACAAGCACCGCCTCACGGCTCGCTTCAACTGGGTGGATGCGGCGAGCGACATTCTCTCCCGCGCCGGCAACTCGTTCACCTTCGGCAACGGCGGCTACACCATGGAGAACGACACCTACTCCACCGTCGGCCAGCTCGACAGCGTCATCGGCGACAACATGGCCAACGAGTTCCGGGTCAACTACACCATCATCCGCGACGCACGCGCCACCCCGGGCGAGCGTTTCCCCAATATCACCGTGGGCGTGAACGGCTACAATTTCGTGGCCGGCACCGAGCGCTACTCCACCGCCAACTCCCTGGACCAGGATGTCCTCGAGATCACCGACAACCTGTCGTTCTTCCTGGGCAAGCACACCCTGGTGATCGGCACGCACAACGAGATCTTCGACTTCTCCAACGTGTTCATCCGCGACAATTTCGGCACCTACCGCTTCTCCAACCTCGACAAGTTCGCGACCGGCACCGCCAACCGGTACGAGTTGAGCTTCTCCAACATCGCCAACGAACCGCGGTGGGCTGCTGAATTCGGCGTCGCCCAGCTCGGTTTCTACATCGGCGACACCTACCAAATGAAGCCCAACTTCAACCTCACCTTTGGTCTGCGCATGGATATACCCATCATCGGCGATGAGCCCAGCTACAACCAGCTGGTGGAGGATGTGTTCGGCATCGACACCCGCGACATGGCCTCCGGCAACATCCTGTGGTCGCCCCGCCTGGGCTTCAACTGGGATATGGCCGGCGACGGCAGATCGCTGCTCCGCGGCGGCGTGGGCGTGTTCTCGGGCCGGACACCGTACGTGTGGATCTCGAACCAGTTCGGCAACACCGGCATCGAGTTCACGCGCTATTATGTCACCAGCAACGTGCCTGCCTTCGTCCCCGATCCCGACAACCAGCCCAAGGGTTTCGCCGTGCAGACGAGCGAAATCAACGTCATGGACAAGAACTTCCTTTTCCCGCAGGTGGCGCGCATTGACCTGGCTTACGACCGGGAACTGCCGTGGGGCCTGAAGGGAACGATTGAAGGCATCTTCACTCACAACCTCTCCGACGTGCTCACCCAGAACATCAACCTGGTCCAGACCGCCAACGACGCCTGGGACCGCCGGGCCTACTACGGCGCCCGCCGATCCAGCTCGTTCAGCGACGTGATCTACCTGAAGAACACCAGCGAGGGTTATCAGTACAGCCTGAGCTTCTCGCTGCAGCGGCGCCTGCCCAACAACGGCTTCATCCAGGGCGCCTATACCTACGGCGGCGCCCAGGATGTGAACAGCGGCTCCAGTTCCCAGGCGCGCTCCAACTTCCAGTACAACCACATCGGCATCGACGCCAACCGGCCGTCGCTCACCGCGTCGAACCAGGATATCCGCCACCGCATCGGCATCGGCGTATCCTACGTGCTGGACCTGCTCAAAAAGCACCCCACCACCCTGACCTTCTTCTACAACGGCCGCTCCGGTCGTCCGTACTCCAGCCGTTACTACAACGACGAGAACAATGACGGCAGCGTGTACAATGACCTGATCTACGTCCCGCGGTCCGAAGACGAGATCATTCTGACCGGCGGCACCTGGGCCGACCTGAACGCCTACATCGAGGGCGATGAGGGCCTGTCCAAGTACCGCGGCCAGATCGTCCCCCGCAACTCCAGCTACGAACCGTGGTATCACCGGGCCGACTTCCGGCTGCTCCAGGACTTCTCCATCCCCGGCCTCGAAGGCCACAAACTGCAGTTCTCCTGGGACATCCAGAACTTCCTGAATCTGCTCAACAGCAGCTGGGGCAAGTACCAGTACGTGTACTACCGCGGCGACGTTCCCCTTGACTATGTGGGCGTCGATTCCGCCACCGGCAAGCCGAAGTACGCCTTCCTCAAGACTGGCACCAACCGGTACGACATGGACCGGCTGCTGTCCCGGTGGCAGATGCAGTTTGGCGTTCGGTACATCTTCTAGCGTGTTCCAACTACCGGCCGGCGTTACCGCCGGCCGATTGATCCACCCCTGGGAAAGCCGAAAGGCTTTCCCTTTTTTTATATTTACAAGTGAAAAGTTAGGAGCGAACAGCGAGCGGTAAATAGTGAGTGGGGGGAGTCGTGCTCGAAATTCGTGATCGTGATCGTGCTCGAGCTCGCTGCCAGCGGTCAACGATCAACCATCACCCGCGCCGCCGGACGAGCAGGCCCCATGCCGGCAGCAGCAGCAACATGAGCGCGAAAAAGACGGGCGTCTGCAGATCGCCCAGCGCCGGAAGGAGCAGCAGTCCCGTCAAGCCGGCGCCGGCCAGCGCCCCCAGATGATCGCAGGCGTTGACGCGGCCGGCAATTGCAGCCGGCGTGCCGGGGCCCTCCATCTGCATGCAGACGGACAGAGGAAAGTAAAGACCGGTCAAAACTCCGGCTGCGAGCATCATCACGAAAAACCACGGCAGGATCACGGCGGACCGGCCGGTGGAGGTGGACGCCACGGTCACGCAGAGCGCGATGCCCGCGCCGGGCAGCGTCAGGAAGGCCCATCGCGCCATGCGGGCGGCCGGCCAATCCACCCGGCGGTCCATCCACCAGGCACCGCCGGCCAAGCCCAGCATGAACACGCCAACAAGCGCTCCCATCATGGAGTAGACGAAGCCGAACAGGTTCTGGACGCGGTACAGCAACAAGAGTTCCAGCCCCATGCCCGTGAAGCCGAGCAGGAACACGCCGGCCGCCGCGCCCGCTGCCGCCGGCCAGCCGGCGGTGCGGCGCGCCGCCAAAAACAGGTGAATCGCCAGCATCACGAGCAGAACCGCCAGGACGATCCCTCCCAACCGGATGATGTCCAGCGCCGCCACGGCGTCGAGCCAGCCGCGCAGTCGCCCGCCAGTGGCCAGATCCCACACCCGCAGGTTCAGCAGGTAGCTCACGGGCCGCCGCTCGGTGTTCTCCCACGACGTCTCGGACCGGGCCAGCACGCCGCGCAGCCAGACGACGCGTTCCTCAGGCAGGAGCACCCGAAAATGGCGCGGCGTGAACCAATCGCTCCGGGCCAACCGGCGCCCCTCGAAGCGCCGGGACAGTTCGGCGGGATCCACGCTGGGCGCACCGTGCGCGTCCGAGGCCAGGAAGGTCATCCGGGCTCCGGGCGCGGCCAGCACCACCGGAAACTCCCGCCGCAGCGTCCGGTACACGGTGCCGACCGCGCGCTCCAGGTCACCCGCGATCACGTTCTCGCCGCTGTCCAGGCCCACGGCCAGCACGCCGCCGGCGGCCAGACAGGAACGACAGCGGGCGAAAAATTCCCGGGTGTACCAGCGGTTGTTCGCCGCCGTGGCAGGAGGCGGCGTGAGCAGGACGATGAGATCGAACCGCTCCGGCGTGCCGGCGAAATATTCAACCGCGTCCGCCGAGACCCGGGCCAGGCGGGGGTCCGCCAGCGCGTGCCGCTCCGTCAGCGGCAGCCGGGGCTCCACCAGTTCGGCATACGCCGGATCCAGGCTGACCTGCGTCACGCGACGGACCGGGTAGTCCAGCATCCGCTGGACCATTCCCTCCAGTCCGCGGCCCACCACCAGGACCCGCTCCGGCCGCCGGTGCTGGTTCATCAGGAAATGCGCCCGCATGTTGACTTCGAACGGCTCGGGAAATGAGACCGCCTGCATGCCATTGAGGTAGAGAGTGAACTGCCCCTCACGCTCACCCAGGGCAAGCAGCTGATAGCGGGACTCCCGCAGCTCAACGAGACGGACGCCCGGCGCCAACGTCCGCCAGTAGGCCCCGTCCAGCCGGACTTGCAGCCGGTCGGCCGCGCCGAAAGCCAGCGCCGCCGCCGCGACTGCGGCCACCCCCCACAGCACCGGCGTCACCCATGCCGAACGCGATTGATCGTTGCAGGATGCGGATTCAGGGATCCGCGTTCTCCGTCGTTCGAGCGTCCACCCGGCGGCCAGGACCACCAGGGCGATCACTTCAACCAGGCCGAGCACGCGGACCGGCGGCCAACGACCGGCCCACCAGAAGGTGTATGCCAGCCCGCCGGCCAGGCTGCCGACTCCTTCCAGCCAGTACACCCGGCCGGCGGCGCTCAGCGACCGGCCGGCCTCTCCGGTCCCCGGCGCCCGTTCCGCCGCCATGGGAAAGGCCAGGCCCACCAGCAGCGCGATGGGCAGGACGCCCAGCACGCAGGCCGGCACGGCGTGCCGGACGTCCAGAAACAGCCCGGGCGGCACGCCGAGCCACGCACGCACCGTGTATAGGAGCGCCAGCTGGACGGCCCCCGCGACGGGCAAAACCGCAAGCACCACGGGCCAGGCGCGCGAGGCCCCGGCCGCTCGGCCGTGCCGCCGCCCCCACGCCATCGAACCCAGCGCGATGCCGGCGAACCAGCTGACGAACATCAACGCGATCATCAGCTCGTTGCCGTGGAACACGGCCAGCCCGCCACGCAGAACGACCAACTGGCCCACCATGGCCAGAAAACCCAACAGGAATGCCATCGGGAAAAACATCGCGGTCATCGGGATCTTTCCATTTGATGGGAGGTATTGTAACATAGCCTTCAATTCTGTCTGGCCGAGGCGGCATGTTCAGCAACGACCGATTTCCGCTGATTCCGGGACCCACGCCGCTCGCCGAGGCATCGCATCTGCGCCGGATTCTCGGCGGCCCCCGGATTCTGATCAAACGAGATGATCTCACCGGGCGCATCGTGGGCGGTAACAAGATCCGCAAGCTGGAGTATCTGCTGGCCGACGCGCGCCGCGCCGGCGCCACCCACGTCGTCACCGGCGGCGGCGCCCAATCCAACCACGCGGCTCAGACCGCCGTCTGCGCCCGGATGGCCGGGCTGGAAGCGGTCCTGGTGCTGTCGCGTCCGACGCCGGGCCGCCCCTGCGGCAATCTCCTGGTCCACCGGCTGCTGGGCATCACGCCGGAGTACGTGGACCGCTACGAACCGGACGATCTGGAACAGGCCATGCGGCAATGCTGCGAACGACTGACCCGTGAGGGCTTCCGGCCATACCACATCCCGCTGGGAGGCAGCACCCCCATCGGCATCCGCGGCTACGTGGACTGCTGGCATGAAATCGCCAATCAATGCCGGACGCTGGGAGTGTCGCCGGCCGCCATCTATTCCGCCACCGGCACCGGCGGGACTCTGGCCGGGCTGCTGCTCGGCCACCTCGAAGCGCCCGCCTCCTGCCGGCTGGTCGGCGTGGATGTGGGCGCTATCCCCGGCGAGGGCCCGCTGCCGCGCGCGGTGGCCCTGGTGGCCGACGCCCGCGGCGGCCCCTGCCCCACCCTGCCCGTGGAGCTTAACCGCCACCAGATCGGACCGGGCTACGCCCGCCCCGGCCCGGATTGCCTGACGGCCATGCGGCTCTTTCTGCAGACCGAAGGCCTGCTGCTGGATCCGGCTTACACCGGCAAGGCGGCCGCCGCGCTCGTCGCCGACATCGGGGCCGGCCGCTGGCGGCGGGATGAAACCGTCGTCTTCATCCACACCGGCGGTGCGGCCGGCTTCTTCACCGAAGGCATGGCGGCACATCTGGATAATTCCCCCGCGTGAGGTCCCCATGCGTCCACGATCCGTGTCCGGTTCGCGCACCCGCCTGAGCTGCGGAACCCTGCTCGGCTACGCCGCGGTCATCGTGCTCCTCGCCGCAGTCGCGATCCTGGCGCTCATGCCCCATTTTTTCCGACGCTTCGATTGGAACCGGTTTTTGAAGTCGCCGTGGGAGGAGATCCAGCGCGCCGCCGACAAGGCCGAAATCCCCCTCGAGCCGGAGGCGCCCCCGGGTGTGCGCACCCTGCGCCAGGGCCGCCTGGTCATCCAGTACGAACCGGCTTCGCCGGCCGCCGGCGCCGCGCCGTTCGTCCAGGGCCAGGTCGAGAACACGGGCACCACGGCTGTCCGCAAGCTGGTTCTTGAGATGCGGATCGCCCCGGCGCCCAACCGGGTGCACACCGAGTCGTTCGAGATCCTCCGCAACGACCCGCTCCTCCCCGGGCAGCGGCGCCGGTTCATCGTCCACCCGAGCGACGCCCCGTCCGGTTGGACACCGGGCCGCGTGAGTCTCCGGATCGCGTCGTTTGAATAGGCCGGCTGCCGCCCCGCCGTACTCAGCCTAGAGGCGGAACCGGGTGAATGCGCCGATCTGTCCGCTGTTCTCCAAGCCCACGCCCTCGTAGACCTGCAGCACCCCACAGTTGTGTTCCAGCGACCGATCGATGGCCGCGGTCACGACATCGGTGATTTCCACCATGCTCACGTTGCACAGCGGACACACGCGGTCCAGGATCCCCAGATAACCGCAGTGGCTGCACACCGAACCGGCCGCCTGGAAATCACGGGAGACCACCAGGGTCTCCAGCCCCTGGGCGTTGAGGTAACGAAGGGTCTCCTCGAGCCCGCTCACCGCCAGACCGCCCGAGGCGACGGTGTGGTGCAGGCGCTCCACCTGGCGGCAGTGGTCCTTGTAGACCAGCCCCTTCTCCACCCGCGCCGAACGCTCCAGCACCTCGTGTTCAGGCGTGTCCACCGGCAGATCGAGCTCGGCCACCAGGCGCTCTTTCAGGTAGGAGTGGAGCCACTCCTGAAATTCCGCCTCGTACTCGTTTTTGCACCCCAGAATCAGCCATTCGAACTGGTCGCGCTTGTAGAGCTGGAACAGGGTGTCGGCGACATGGTGGAAATGCTCGCTGATCTTGTGATCGCGCTTGCGGGCGGTCCGCTTCTCGTCGTAACCGGACCAGCCGCCGCGGCGCACGTGGGCCGGCACCTCGTCGGCGATCCGTTTGTACTCCAGGATGGTTCCCTTGTGGATGATGTAGATGCGGGCGTCCGACTTGTCCACCAGTGCGGTGCAGAAGCGGTGGTACTCGATTTCCTGGAAGTGGAGCGGCCGCACGTGGGGCGCCTCGCCCACGAGGAATCGGTTGCGGGGCGGCCGCGGCAGCTCCACCTCGTGCCAGAATCCGGCGGCCGAGCAGCTGAACAGGGCCAGGCCGCGGACGTTGAACTCCTTGTAATTTTTGATGATGTGATTTTCGACGCGCTGGATCTCGGCGAGGGCCTCGCGGCGGTAGTCCCGCCGCAGGTCCGATTCGATCTGGACGCGGGCCAGTCGGGTCATTTCCTTGAGCCGGGTCTCAACCTCCTTTTTGGACCCGCTCTTCCCGTCAGTGTTCAGATAGACGGAGACCACCGGATGATCCGGCGAGCGAAAGCCGCGGATCTGCTCGATGTCTCGCTTGCTGAGCATAGCCGCCTCCTGTTGGGATCGGGTGGCCGGCGCACCGGACCGGGGCCTGGGTCGGCGCCCCGGCGGCGCATGGCCGAGGACGGGAACAAAGCTGGAAACGCGTGGCTCATGAGCGCGACGCTGTCATACGCGGGTTGTTAGAGAAACCGGTAACGCCTGATCATTTTGATTTAATTATAGTCCCCAAATCGGCTCCCGCCAAGACGAAAAAATTTGCAAGCCGCGCCGCCGCCCTGCGTCTTACCGGTGAACACTTGAACGGGAGGTTCGGATCATGAAACAGAATGTGATCATCTGCCTGATGTTGGGACTGCTGGGGGGCATGGCGCTGGCGGTGCGCGCCGACGGTCCGCTGGACTTGACCGTGGTGGCGGACGGCCGCCCGCTCACCCTGCACCGCTACCAGGGCACCTGTTACATCGAGGCGCTCCCGGGGCGTGAGTACAGCATCCGGCTGACCAACCGCTCCGGTGACCGGCTGGCAGTGGCGCTGGCCGTTGACGGCCTCAACTCCATCGACGCCCGCCACACCAGCCCGCGCCAGGCCATGAAATGGGTGATCGATCCGTGGCAGACCGTCGTGATCTCCGGTTGGCAGGTCAGCACGGATCGCGCACGCCGGTTCTATTTCACCACCGAGGACCGTTCCTACGCCGCCACACTGGGCGACACGCGCAACCTCGGGCTAATCTCGGCCGCCGTGTTCCGGGAGAAAGCCCGCCCGGTTGAAAATGAGATCCTGGGCGGCATGCCGGCTCCCGGAGCCGCCGGCTCGGCCAAACGGATGGATCGGGCGGAAAGCTCGGCCCCGTGCCCGCCCAAAACGGAGGCTGGATTGTCCGAGGAATCGGCCGCCACGGGCATGGGCCGCGCCACCGACCACCGCGTGACCCGGATCCAGATGGAGCTGGAGCCCAATCCTTGCCAGCAGATCAACATCCGGTACGAATACCGCGACGTGCTGGTCCGCCTGGGCGTCCTGCCCCGGCCCCACGATCCCCTGCAGCGCCGGGAGCAGGCCCGCGGGTTTGAATCCGACGTCTTCTGCCCCGAACGTCCCCGCTGATCCGCCTGCCACCACCCCTCCACCCCACCGGCCGGGCGCACCGCCCGGCCGCCTTTTTCACATCCAGCGGGATGATACCACCCAACCGACACACCGGTCGAGCGGCGACTTCCGAAACATTCCCGCCTCTGCTGTCATCCTTTGACACCCAATCATCAATCGGAACAGACGAGGACGGCCTGAGCGATTCAGGGGGGTTCCGGTCCCGCCCGATCATGCGGCTCAAGGCCAAATGCTACGTCTATGATCACCGCCACGAGAAACGCCTGAGCATCGACATCACCGTCCGGGCCAAAGCCGTGTTCCGGGAACGGGGAATGCTGCGCGGCTGACCCTGGCTTCACGCTCGCCCGCCCGAGAAAAGTCTTGACCCGGTATCCCACATCCGATACAATGATTTTCTCATAGCGGGGTGGAGCAGTCCGGTAGCTCGACGGGCTCATAACCCGTAGGTCGCAGGTTCAAATCCTGCCCCCGCAACCAAGATTGCAAACGGCCGTTTCCCGGCCGTTTTTTCTTTGGCGCGGCGGCAGGAGGCGCATGCCCGGCATTTCCCGCTATCCCGCAACCCACACGGTTCCCGGCAGCACGCAGGCGACCCCACTCTCTCCCTTAACAAGCGGGCCGACTTTGACTATAATGGCGTGTACCCCGTCGCCGGCCGAACCCCGGCCGGTTTGTTCCACCTCGGACCCAGCGGCTGATTGAGCGTCACATGGAGGATTCATGCAGGGACCCAAGTTTATTTTCGTCACCGGCGGTGTGCTGTCGTCCCTAGGCAAAGGCATCTCGGCCGCGTCCATCGGCTGCCTCCTCGAAGCCTGCGGCTACCGAGTCACCAACAGCAAGCTGGACCCATACTTGAACGTCGATCCGGGCACCATGAGTCCGTTCCAGCACGGCGAGGTGTTCGTGACCGACGACGGGGCCGAGACCGATCTCGACCTCGGCCACTACGAGCGGTTCACCTCCGCCCGGCTGACCCGCGACAGCAACCTGACCACCGGCAAGATCTACCTGTCGGTGATCCAGAAGGAGCGGCGGGGGGATTACCTCGGCAAAACCGTCCAGGTGATCCCGCACATCACCGACGAGATCAAGCAGGGCATTCTCAAGGTGAGCCGCGGCACCGATTTCGTCATCGTGGAGATCGGCGGCACGGTGGGTGACATCGAGAGCCTCCCCTTCCTCGAGTCGATCCGGCAGCTCCGCAACGACCTGGGCCAGTCGAACACCCTGTTCGTCCACGTCACGCTGGTTCCGTTCATGGGCACCGCCGGCGAGCTCAAAACCAAGCCCACCCAGCACAGCGTCAAGGATCTGCGCGAGATCGGCATCCAGCCCGACCTGATCCTCTGCCGCACCGACCGCCAGTTGCCCGACGACATCAAGGCCAAGATCGCCTTGTTCTGCAACGTGGCCGCCGACGACGTGATCACCGCGGCCGACGTGGGCAACATCTACCAGGTGCCGCTGGCCTACCACGCGGAAGGGATCCTCCAGCGGATCGCCCTGAAGCTCGGCCTGCCCGTGCCGACAGCCGACCTGTCGCGCTGGGCGGACATGCTCCGGCGGACGGAGAATCTGACGGAGACCGTCTCTGTGGCCATGGTGGGCAAGTACGTGGGTCTGATCGATTCCTACAAGAGCCTCAACGAGGCACTGATCCACGGCGGCGTGGCCAACGGCGTGCGGGTGCAGTTGCACTGGATCGAGTCCGAAAACATCACCGCCGACAACGCCGAGGCGACGCTGGCGCCGTACGACGCCGTGCTCGTCCCCGGCGGCTTCGGCATCCGGGGGATCGAGGGGAAGATTCATGCCATTCAGTACGCCCGCACCCGCCGGGTGCCGTTCTTCGGCATCTGCCTCGGCATGCAGTGCGCCACCATCGAGTACGCCCGCAACGTCTGCGGTCTGGCCGACGCCAACAGCACCGAGTTCGACGCGGCCACGCCCTACAAGATCTTCGTCAAGTTGCATGACCTGCTGGGCGTCGAGGAGATGGGCGGCAACATGCGCCTGGGTGCGTACAGCTGCCGCCTCAAGCCGGAGAGCCTGGCCTGGACGGTCTACCGCGCCGACGAAATCAGCGAGCGCCACCGGCACCGCTACGAGTTCAACCGCAGCTACGAGGGGCTCTTGGTCAAGCATGGTCTGACGGTGTCGGGCCTGAGCCCCGACGAAAAGTTCGTCGAGATCATCGAGCTGCCCGACCACCCCTGGTTCCTGGGCTGCCAGTTCCATCCCGAATTCAAGTCCCGGCCGCTGGCACCGCACCCCCTGTTCTGCGATTTCATCCGGGCGGCCCGCGACCGCAGGCATGACGGAGGCCGGGCGTGAACGCCATCCGATTGGGCGACATCACCCTCGGCGGCGGCGAGCCCTTCTTCATCGCCGGCCCCTGCGTCATCGAAAGCGAGGATCATGCCGTGCGCCTGGCCGGCATGCTGCGGGACATCTTCCGGCGCCTCGGCCGCTCCTTCATTTTCAAGGCGTCCTACGACAAGGCCAACCGCAGCTCCGTCCGTTCGTTCCGCGGACCCGGCCCCGCCGAGGGGCTGCGCATCCTGGCCCGGATCCGGCGGGAGTTCGATCTGCCTATCCTGACTGACGTCCACGATTGCGGCCAAGTGGCCGCGGCCGCCGAGGTGGCGGACATTCTCCAGGTGCCCGCCTTCCTGTCGCGCCAGACCGACCTGCTGCTGGCGGTGGGTGCCGCCGGCCGCGTGGTGAACGTCAAGAAGGGCCAGTTCCTCGCGCCGTGGGACATGGCCAACGTGGTGGACAAGATCCGCTCAACCGGCAACTCCCGGATCCTCCTCACCGAGCGCGGCTTCACCTTCGGCTACAACAATCTCGTGGTGGACTTCCGCTCCCTGGCCATCATGCGCCGGCTGGACTGCCCGGTGGTGTTCGACGCCACCCACTCCGTCCAGCTCCCGGGCGGCGCCGGCTGCGCTTCCGGCGGCGAGGCCGAATTCATCCAGCCGCTGGCCCGGGCGGCGGTCGCCTGCGGTGTGGACGGCCTGTTCTTCGAGGTGCACGACGATCCAGCCCACGCCCTGTGCGACGGGCCCAACGCGTTCCCCATCCTGGAATTTGAAGCATTCGTTCGCCGCCTCCTGAATATCCATCGCGCCGCTCACGGAGGGCAGCCATGAGCCTGGATGTCGCCCGAAAAGTCCTCCGCATCGAAGCCGAGGCCATCCTCGCCCTGCTCGACAAGCTGGACCAGCGGTTCGAACAGGCGCTCGACGTACTGGAGGCGTGCCGCGGTCGCATCGTCACCACCGGCATGGGCAAGTCCGGCATCATCGCTCACAAGCTGGCCGCGACGTTCGCCAGCACCGGCTCACCGTCGCTGTTCCTGCACCCGGCCGAGGCGATCCACGGCGATCTGGGCATGCTGGCGCGCGGCGACGTGGTGGTCGCCCTGTCCAACAGCGGCGAGACGTCGGAGCTCGTCCGGCTCCTGGAGTTCATCCAGCGTCTGCAGATCCCGCTCATTGTCCTGACCGGCAATCCCGACTCCACTCTCGGCCGCAGCACGCCCTGCTGCCTGGACATCGGGCTGCACCAGGAAGCGTGCCACCTGGGTCTGGCGCCCACGGCCAGCACCTCCGCTTCGCTGGCTCTCGGCGATGCCCTGGCCGTGGCGCTGAGCATCCGCAAAGGATTCCGGATGGAGGATTTCGCCCTCCTGCATCCGGGCGGCAAGATCGGCAAGCGGCTGCGCTGCATCCGCGACCTGATGCGCACCGGCGACGCCGTGCCGCAGGTCGAAGCCGGCGTGAGCATGAAGGACGTCGTGTACATCATGTCGGCCGGCCGGATGGGCATCACGGCGGTGGTTGATACCGGGCGCCGCCTCATCGGCGCCATCTCCGACGGTGACCTGCGCCGGCTGCTCGAGCGGCACGGACCGGCCCTGCTCGGATTGACCGCCGGCGAGTGCATGAGCCGAGCGCCCAAAACCATCGACGCCGACGCGCTGGCCACCCGCGCCCTGGCGGTGATGGAGGAGAACAAAATCACCAGCCTGTTCATCACGGACATCCACGGCGTGCTGGCCGGCGCCATTCACCTGCACGACCTGTGGGAGACCGAACTCTTCTGACACCGGAGGCCCGCTGTGCACCGCGTTTCCCAAAAGCCCTGTGACCTGTCCCGAATCCGCCTCGTGGTGACGGACATGGACGGCGTCTGGACCGACGGCAGCATCTACCTGGACGACCGGGGCATCGAGTGCAAGCGGTTCTCCGCGTACGACGGTCTGGGTGTCCGGCTGGCGACCGAGGCCGGCTTGCGGATCGCCATTCTGTCGGGGCGGGCCAGCGCGGTGGTGGCCCTGCGGGCGGCCGCCCTCGGTGTCGAGCGGATCGTCCAGAACAGCTCGGACAAAGGGCCCGACTTCCTGAAGCTGTGCCAGGAAATGGGCATACCACCCGGCCAAACCGTCTACGCCGGCGACGACCTGCCCGATTTGGCGCCCATGGCCCTGGCGGGCGCCGCCGTCGCGGTGCCCAACGCCCCCGCGGACGTCTGTCGTGCCGCCGACTGGCTCACCGATTCGCCCGGCGGCACCGGTGCGATCCGCGAGATCGTGGAGTGGCTGCTCCGGGAAGCCGGCCGCTGGGAGGAGACCCTGGCGCGCTTCGGCACCGGCGCCCGGCCATGACCGGAGACGGCGCACGGCCACCGCGGCCCGCAAGGAACTGGAGGCACGAGCCATGACCCAGCGCCCCACGATGATCCAGCGCATCCGCTACTACTACAACCAGCGGGACCTGCTGCTGAGCTACGTCCGCAAGGATCTCAAGGAGCGTTACGTCGGCTCCGTCATCGGCTTCTACTGGTCGGTGCTCAATCCGCTCATCCTGCTCGGCATCTACACCTTCGTCTTCTCGGTCATCTTCCGGGTCCGCTTCGGCGAGGGCGAGGGCCTGGTGAACGCGGCGCTGTACATCTTCTGCGGCATGGTGCCGTGGATGGCGTTCAGCGAGGCGGTGGGCCGCTCCACCGGCGTGCTCATCGACAACGCTAACCTGATCAAGAAGGTGATGTTTCCGTCCAAGATCCTGCCGATGTATCTGGTCTTCTCCCACGCGGTCAACCTGCTCATCGGCTTCGGCATCCTGCTGGGCGCCGCGATGATGGCCGGCATGCCCCCGACCCCATACCTGGCCATCCTCCCCCTGTATGTGGGCGCGCAGTTGCTCCTCACCCTGGGGTGCTGCTGGTGGAGCG
This sequence comes from Acidobacteriota bacterium, assembly GCA_012517875.1. Lineage (NCBI taxonomy): Bacteria > Pseudomonadati > Acidobacteriota > Acidobacteriota bacterium. The sequence continues at coordinate 13,572 of JAAYUB010000145.1, forward strand.
CCGCCGTCAACGTCTTCGTGCGCGACATGGCCCAGGTGATCGGCCAGTTCATGATCGTGTGGATGTACCTGTCGCCCATCTTCTACTCGGTGGACTTCATTCCCGTGGAGTACCGTCAGTACGCCTACATCAATCCCATGACACACCTGATTGAAGGGTACCGGGACATGTTCCTCAACGGCTGCATGCCGGACCTGGCGGGACTCGGCATCTTCACGCTGTTCGCGCTCGTGGTGTGCGTCACCGGCTACCTGTTCTTCACGCGGAACCAGCACAGTTTCGCCGATATCCTGTAGTCGAAAGGCATGAACTCCTGTTTGCCGGTTCACAGGTTCACAGGTTCACAGGTTCACAGGTTCACAGGTTCGCAGGTTCGCAGGTTGAAAGGTTTATGGTTTGAAAGTACGAAGGTTCTAGAAAGATGTTCGGTTGAGTTGAGGGTTGGGACAAACTGCGAAACCCTAAACCCGCAACTCAAGCCCTGTGCCCCGAGCCCTGAGCCCCGATGTACGAGGATCTAGGACCCAAGACCCAGGTCCCAGATCCGAATGCCGATGTCCGAAGTCCGATCCCCGATGGAGGCCCCCATGGAGCACCGCCTTGAACTCCCGGACGGTTTCTGCCTGAACTACACCAACGTGACCCGTGACAAAATCGGCCCGCTCGGCCTGGCGGTGAACGAGCTGGCCGGCCGGCCCGAAATCGGCGCCGCCATGGACGCGCTCGCCGTCATGCGTCGCAGCGGCGACGTCCGCGGGCACAACGAGAAAGTGTACTTCACCCACCTGGCATACCAGGAGGGGAACGCCCCGGACCGCCTCCGGGCCATCGCCGAGTGGGGCGCCGACGTCCGGTCCCGGTGTCGGGCGGTGGTGTCGCTGGGCATCGGCGGCTCGTACCTGGGCAACCAGGTACTGGCTGACGCCCTGTTGTCGCCGCTCTGGAACTCCCTGGCGGGACCGGAAACCGCACCGCAGCTTTTCTTCTCCGGCAACAACGTGGACCCCCAGTCCATCCGCGACCTGGACAAGATTCTGGACCTGGAGCGGACCATGTTCGTCGTGATCTCCAAGTCCGGCACCACCACCGAGACCATGGCCGCGTTCCTCCATTTCTACAATCGCTGCCGCGCCGCCGGCCTTGATCCCAGCCGGCATTTCACCGCGGTGACCGACCCGGAGCGCGGCATCCTGCTGCAGATCGCCCGGCAGGAGCGACTGCCCTTATTCCAGGTGCCGCCCGGTGTGGGCGGACGCTTCTCGGTGCTCGCCGACGTGGGCCTGCTCGTCGCCGCCGCCGCCGGGATCGCCATTCCCGAGCTGCTGGGGGGCGCCCGCGCCATGGTGGAAGCGGCCGACAGCCGCGACCTGCTCCAGAACCCGCCCTGCCTCTACGCGGCCATCTGCCACGAACTGTACCGGCGTGCCGGCATCCACGAGGCGGTGCTCATGCCGTACAGCGACCGGCTCCGGTCATTCGCCCTGTGGTACGTCCAGCTCCTGGCCGAGAGCCTCGGCAAGGAGAAAAACCGGCGGGGCGAGACGGTTTACGAGGGGCGCACGCCCATCGCGGCGGTGGGGACGTCCGATATGCACGCCCAGACGCAGCAGCACCAGGGCGGCAAGAAGAACAAGCTGGTCACCACCATCGCCGTCGCGGACTTCGGCGCTGATGAGATCACCCTGCCCAGCGAGGGCCCGTGGACGCGGGAACTGGCGTTCGTCGCCGGCCGGAGCTTCGGCCGGCTGCTGCGGGCGGCGCGGGTGGCCAACGAGGAGGCGCTGGCCGCCGACGGCCGGCCGAGCCTCTCCATCACCATCCCGCAGCTGTCGCCGTACACGCTGGGCCAGCTGTTCCTGTTCTTCGAGCTGGCCACCGCGTTCGAAGGCGAGCTGCTCGACGTGAACGCCTTCGACCAGCCGGGCGTCGAGAACTACAAGAAGCTGATGAAGGAGCTGCTGCGCTGAGATGCCCCGCCTCGCCCTGCCCCACTTTCCGGCGGTCGCCGACGCGCGCGCGGCCGCTGCCCTCCAACGGGAGCTGGCCGGCCGGGTGCGGCTGGAGCCCCTGGCGGCGCCGCCGCGGACCATCGCCGGAACCGACCTCGCCTTCGACCCGCGGGCGGGCCTGGCGCACGCCGCCGTCGTCATCGTGGACGCCGCGACGCTGGCGCCCGTGGCCGCCGCCGCGGTGACCCGGCCCGTGGATTTCCCCTACGTGCCCGGCCTGCTCTCCTTCCGCGAGATCCCCGCGCTGCTTGACTGCCTGGAGCACCTGGGAGAACTGCCGGACCTGTTTCTCTGCGACGGCCAGGGCATCGCCCACCCGCGCGGCTTCGGTCTGGCCGCCCACCTGGGCGTGCTGCTGGACCGCCCGGCAATCGGCTGCGCCAAGAGCCGGCTGGTGGGCGAGCACGCCGAACCGACGGCCGAGCGCGGCAGCCGGGCGGAGCTGCTGTACGCCGGTCGGGTCGTGGGCACCGTGCTCAGGACCCGCCACGATGTCCGACCGCTTTACGTCTCGCCCGGCCATCGGGTCACCGTCGCCGACGCGGCGGCGCTCGTGCTGGCCACCGCGACCCGCTTCCGGGTGCCGGAACCCATCCGTCTGGCGCACCGCCTGGCGGCCGAGGAAAAACGAAACCATCTCCGACGGAGTGCCCTATGACCGAACGACTGTACTACCAGGACGCCACCCGCTGCGAATTCGAAGCCGACGTGCTCCGGTGCGAGCCGGCGGCGGGCGGCGTCCGCGTCTACCTCGACCAGACGGCGTTCTACCCGGGGACGGGCGGCCAGACGGCCGACACCGGCACCCTGGCCGGGCAGCCGGTGATCGAGGTGGGCGAAGACGACGCCGGCGACATCTACCACCTGCTGGCGCACCCTCCGGCCGCGACGCGGGTGCGGGGCCTGGTGGACGCGGACCGCCGCTTCGACCACATGCAGCAGCACACCGGCCAGCACATCCTGTCGGAGGCGTTCGTACGGCTTTACCAACTGGGCACGGTGGGCTTCCACATGAGCCAGGACGTCAGCACCATCGACCTGGCCACCGATCGGCTCGACGACCGCCAGGTGGCCGAGGCCCTCCGCCTGGCCAACGCCGTCGTCTGGGAAGACCGGCCAGTGGACATTTCCTACCACGACGCCGCCGAGACCGGCGCCCTGGGCCTGCGCAAGCCCACGCGCCGCGAGGGGGAGGTCCGGGTGATCGGCGTGGCCGACTTCGACCGCTCCGCCTGCGGCGGCACCCACGTGGCCCGCACCGGCCAGGTGGGCGTCATCACCGTCGTCCGCACCGAGCGGTTCGGCGACAAGACCCGGGTCTATTTTCTGTGCGGCGGCCGGGCGCTCCGGGCCTTCCAGGACAACCAGGCGATCCTCAGCGCCCTGTCCGCCATGGCGACCACCGGCATCCCCGAGCTGCCGGCCAAGCTGGACAAACTGCTCCAAACCGTCAAGGCGGTCGAACGGGAAAACGGCAAGCTCAGGGCCGAGCTGCAGGCCGAGCGCGCCCCGGCGCTCCGCGAGCAGCATCGGGGCGCCGACGGCATCAGCCGCGTGATCCTCACCCTCGACGAACCGGCCGACATCGCCCGGTCGCTCTGCCAGAAGCTCATCGCCGGCGACCACCGCACCCTGGCGGCTGTGCTGTCGGCGCCGTCCGGAACCGTGTTCGTCGGGCGCACCTCCGACCTGACCGCCGACATGCAGGCGCTGGTGACCGAGCTGCGCGCGGCGTTCGGCGCCAAGGGAGGCGGGCGCCCGGACTTCGCCCAGCTGGGCGGCCTGTCCAGGGAGACGGCCGCGGCGTTGCTGGACCAGATCGGGAGCCGCTACCGGTCCTGCTCCGGCTGAGATCGTCCCATCCGTCACATTTGCTGATATCGCGGAACATTTTCGCCAAACAACTCGTAAAGCATACGAACGCTGATGACGAGGTTTCCATGTCCGCGATCGCCGAAGTGCCCGTTCTGACCAATCAAGCGAACGTCAAACCCAACCACACCCTCAGCGGCTGGCCGGTTCTGCTCGAAGCGCTGCGCATGGCCATCGAATCGGTGATGGCGCACAAGCTGCGCTCGCTGCTCACCCTGCTCGGGGTCATCATCGGGGTCGCCTCGGTCATGATCGTCGGCGCCTTCATCAGCGGACTGGAAACATACGTGACCGACAGCGTCACCAGCATGATGGGCAGCAACACGTTCATCGTCGCCCGCATCGCCGCGGTGAACATGAACCGTGAGGAGTTCGAGAAACGCCTCCGCACCCACCGCGACCTGCGCTGGGACGATTACGAGTACATCCGCAGCCGTTCGAAATTCGCCCAAGAAGTGTCCATCGAGCGCTCCACCCGTCAAGACGTCCATTACAAGAACCTGGAGGTGCTGGACACCACCATCAGCGGCGCCAGCGCCAACGTGCCCCGCATCTCCAATATCAACATCCACAGCGGCCGCTTCTTCCAGGAGTTCGAATTCGCCCGCTCCCTGCCCGTCTGCGTCATCGGCTGGGGCATCAAGACGGAATTGTTCCCCTCCGAGGATCCCATCGGCCACGACGTGAAGATCGCCGGGCAAAAGTATCGCGTGGTCGGGCTGTTGGCCCGGCGGGGCTCGTTTCTGGGCCAGAACCTCGACAATGAGATTTTCATCCCCACGACCGCCTACGCCAAATTGTTCGGCGTCCGCCGCGGCTGGGAGCTCCGGATCAAAACCGCACCCGGTCCCGAGTTCGAAGCCGCTCAGGACGAAGTCCGCACGCTCCTGCGCGGCAAGCACCACCTGCAGCCGTCCCAACCCGACGATTTCGACATCCTCAGCGCCGACGACATCAACCAGTCGGTGGGCGAGTTCACCGGCGCCATCGCCACGGTGGTCACGCCCATCACCAGCATCGCGCTCCTGGTGGGTGGCATCGTGATCATGAACATCATGCTCATGTCGGTGACCGAGCGGACCCGCGAGATCGGCATCCGCAAGGCGATCGGCGCCCGGCGACGCGACCTATTGCTGCAGTTCCTGCTGGAGTCGGCCATCCTGGGCATCATCGGCGGCCTGCTGGGCATCACGCTGTCTTACACCGCGTGCTACGTCATCGAGGCCCTATCGGACTTCACCCTGACCATCACCGTCGGCTACATCATCCTCGCCCTGGCCGTCTCGGGCGGGGTGGGCATCCTGGCCGGGATGTACCCGGCGTTCAAAGCCGCCCGGCTGGATCCGATCCAGGCGCTGTCCTTCGAGACCTAAAGGAGCCGATCACCGTGACCGCCGCCGAAAAACGCCGTATCTGGTTTGAAAACTTCCTCCAGGCGTTCGACACCATCCTGTCGCACAAATTCCGCTCATTCCTCACGGTGCTGGGCGTGCTCATCGGCGTCATCACGGTGATCCTGGTGGCCTCGATCCTGACCGGCTTGCGCGGCCGGATCGTGAGCATGATCGAGGAATTCGGCACCACCAACATTTACGCCTTCCACCTGAACACGGGCGTCCAGATCGGCCGCCGCCCGCGCAAGGAGATGGAACGCAAGCCGCTGTCCATGGAGCATGTCCGGGCGATCAAGACCCGCTGCGACGCGGTGCAGGATGTGGGCTGCCAACTCTTCCCGGTCCGGCTCACCGATCGGAGCATCAAGTACCAGGGCGAGTCTTTCTACGAGGGCGGCATCGAGGGCATCACGCCCAACAACCACGAGATCGCCCATCACGAGCTGGCCATGGGACGGTTCCTGAACGACAGCGATAACATGCACCGGCAGTACAACTGCGTGATCGGCTACGCCGTTTACGAGGCGCTGTTCCCCAACATCCAGCCCATCGGCAAGCACATCCTGATCGCGGGGAAGCGGTTCCAGGTGGTGGGCGTGCTGCAGAAGCGCAAGTCCACGTTCCTGGGCGAAAACCAGGAAGACAAGACGGTGAGCATCCCCCTGCTCACCTTCCGGAAGCTGTCGCCGCAGGACGACTGGCTGTTCCTTATCATCCAGGCGCGTTCCGGCCAATTGGTCCAGGCCATGGACCAAGTGGAGCAGGTGCTGCGGGCGGAGCGGCGGCTCAAGGCCAATGATGACAATGATTTTTCGCTGTCCACGGCCGACTCGATCATCCAGCAATTCGACCAGGTGGTGGCCGGGATCGGCATCATCACCATCGCCATCTCCGGTGTGGGACTCCTGGTGGGCGGCATCGGCGTCATGAACATCATGCTCGTGTCGGTGCGGGAGCGCACCCGCGAGATCGGCGTCCGCAAGGCGCTCGGCGCGCGCAATCTCGACATCACCGTGCAGTTCCTAATCGAAGCCATGACGCTCACCGGCATCGGCGGCGTCATCGGCATCGTGTTCGCCGCCGCCATCGGGCTGCTGATTTCGATGCTGGTGCCCGACCTGCCCACCAGCATTCCCTTCTGGGCGGTGAGCGCGGCGTTCACCCTGTCGGTGCTCATCGGCCTGGTGTTCGGCGTTTGGCCCGCCACCCGCGCGGCCCGGCTTGACCCAATTGAGGCTCTCCGGTACGAATAGCCGACCCTTTGCCTGTGGCGGCTCCCCCCCTTTTGTGATAGATTATGGCCAACTCTGTCGAGAGGGGATCGCCATGACCCAGTGTCCCTCCTGTAAGGCCGAACTCACAGCCGGCACGCGCTTTTGCACATCGTGCGGCCAGCCGGTGCCTCCAGCCGGTCCCGCCGCGTCTCCGGACGCGAAAACCGTCATGGCCGCCGCGGCCACCCGGACCGCGTCGCCCGGAGACGGCGAAAAGACCGAGATGGTGATCCCGGAAGGGGTCAAGGCCGCGCCGGATCAGGCCACCGAGATGATGACCCGCGCCACCCCTGCTCCATCCGCCACCCCGGCCCCGACGGCCGCCGGCGGCGCCAAGGATGACATCTCCAAGATTTTCGAGACATCGGGTGTCTGCCCCAATTGTTACGCCACGTTGAAGAAGGGCGCCAGCCAGTGTGCCGAATGCGGCTACCGTCTCACCGGCACGTTCTGCCCGCGGTGCAACGCCCAGTTGCCGGACGACGCCAAGTCATGCCCCGCGTGCAAGTGGTCGGAAACTTCTCCCGGCACCTGGGTGCCGGGTGTCGCGGCGGTACCCGTCTCGGCCGGCACCATCCCGCCGGGTACCGTGCCGCCGGGGCCGGCAATGGGCCAAACCGTGATGACGCCGCCCCCCGCCGCGCCCGCCCTCGGCCAGACGGTGGCGGCAGGGACCGCCTACGCGCCGCCCCCCGCGGCAGCGCCCCTGGCACAGACAACGTATGCCGCCCCGCCGGCGGCGCCGTCGCCGGTTCCCGCCGCCAAGAAGGGGTTTCCCGTCGTGCTGGTGCTGGTCATCGGGCTGTTCTTGCTTGGTATCCTGGCCGTCGGCGGCTGGTTCGGCTGGCGCTACTGGCAGCAGCGTCAGGCTGCAACGACGACCGGCACGGCAGGGTCCGGCAGCACGGCAGGCGGCACCCAGTCCACCGGTGGATCGCAGACCGGCGGCACGGGCACCACGATGCAGGGATTCGGCAGCGAGGCCGGCGCGGGCGAGAACCTGCTGCAGCAGGCCCGGACCTACATGGACAGCGGCGATTACACCCGCGCGCTGGCCAAGGTTCAGCAGCACCTGCAGGACAATCCCGGCGACGCCGACGCGCACACGCTGGCCGGCCAGGCCTGCCGCGCACTGGGTCAGGCCGATGAGGCGATCCGCCACTTCCAGACGGCGCTCAGCATCCAGCCCGACAACGGCGCGCTTCGCCTGGAGCTGGGCAAGCTGTACACCGCCGGCGGTTTTTCCGACAAGGCCATTGAAAATTACCGCGAGGCGGTCCGCCTGCTGCCCGACAATCCGGAACCGCAGTGGTGCCTGGTGCAGGAGCTGCAGAAATCCGGCGACGCCGACAGCGCCCGCCGGGAAGCCGAGCAATATGTCAGCCGCTACCCGGCCGGGCCCAACCGGAGTGACGCCGACGCCCTCCTGACTCAGGGCCAGCGGACGCGCGGCGGCCGGACCAGCGCCGGCTCCACCACGGGCGGCACGACGGCCGGCGGCGCCACCTACACCGGCCGCACGACTGACGCCTCCCGTGACCAGTCCGGCGGCTCCGGCGGCTCCGGCGGCTTCGTGCAACCGCCGCCGCCGTCGCCGTACGTCACCGTCATTCTCGACGGCTCCGCGCTGAACCTGCCGGGCAAGGTGGCCGAGGTCACCGTCAGCTTCGCCGGCATCCAGCAGCGGTTCACCAGCAGCGCCACCGCCCGGCTGGACAACGTGGAGAAAGGCAGCCACGCCTACAACGTGGTGGTGACCTATGTCCTTTCCTCAACCGGCGAGAAGGAGTTTACGTACAGCGGCAGCGGTACTCTGTTGATCCGCTATCAGGACCAGAAGATCCGGGTCCGCCGGATCGGCGAGCGCATCTTGATGGATTGAGAGGCGGCCATGGAACAACTGAAGCGCATCCTGGACACCGTCACCCAGCAACCCAAAGAGGACGTCCGGTACGCCGACGTCCTGCGTGAGGTGATCGCCATCCTCCACGCCAACCTGATGGCCCTGCACGGCGTCAAGGAAGACGAGGTGGCCATCTTGCTCATCGACAAACGGCAGCATCTCAAGTTCTATCGGCCCAGCTACCTGGAGAAGACCGGCTCCATCCCGATGGCTTACACCCGCTCGTTCGTGACCAAGGCGCTGCAGACGGGCAAGGCCATGCTGGACAACCGGTTTTCCTCAACCCCGCACCTGGGCGTCTTCGAGGAAATCAAGCGAAACAACCCGAACTTCCTGCCCATCCAGAAAATCATGTGCGTGCCGCTGGTGACCTCGGACCGGAAGGTGTTCGGCGCCGTGGAGGTCAGCCGAAAGGGCGAGCGGCTGGAATCCGCCGGCCCCGACTGGACCGCCGACGAGATGGACACCATCGTGCGGCAGCTGGCCTCGATCGCCGACCAGTTCTACCGGGTGTACAAGCTGGCCGACACGGCCGAGTGACCCCATGATCGGGCGGACGCCCACCCCACCCCGCTCGATCGGCTGGCGGACCGCATGAACCGCGTCCGAGACGACCACTCGGCCTCCCACTCCGGTGGCACCGCGCGCTTCACGCCCGACCAACGCGCCATGGTCTATGACTGCCTGGCGGTCGCCGAGCGCTGCCTCGAGGAGTTTTACCGGTTCTCACCCCGCGAGTGGTTCCACTACAGCTACACGCTCATGACCGCCGGCGACCTCCCCGACGGATTCCCGCCGCGGCCGGCCAACGTGTTCGGCGAAATCCAGAAGCACTCCGAGCGACCGCCGGCCGGCGGTGGTGCCGCGCCCGATGCCGGCTACACCATCGTGCTCTTCGACGGCAACATCCTCCTTCACCTGAGCGGGCATCCGGAGGTCTCCTTCCGGCACCTGCTGCTCTACATCCTCGCCCATGAGCTGGTGCACATCGCGCGGTTCCACCACGCCCGGCCCTTCGACACGCCCGAGATCGAAAAGGAAGACGAGGAGCGGACCGTCCATGCGATCACCGGCCGGGTGCTGGCCCGGCTGGGCGACGACCAGCTCGTGCGGCTGGCCGACAACTATTTGTCGGAGGAATATTCCCTGTAAATGAGTTCGCGGCCGCGCCGGACCACCTCCTCCACGGTGATCGCCTTGAAGCAGCGCAGGTCCAGCGGGCATTCCCGGAGAAAGCAGGGGCTGCATTCCACCGGTTTCTTTACCACCACCGCCCGCGGGGAAAACGGTCCGGTGGCCACTGGGTCGGTGGACCCGAACAGCGCCAGCTGCGGGATCTGGAATGCCGCGGCCACGTGCATCGGCCCCGAGTCGTTGGACACAAACAGATGGCAACTGCCGATCAGCGGGACCAGTTCGTCCAGGGTGGTCCGGCCGCACAGGTTGTGGAGGCGGTCGCCGCCGACGGCCGCGGCGATCGCGTCCGCGAGTGGCTGCTCCGCGGGTGATCCGAACAACACGACGGTCAGCGGCAGGTCGGATCGCAGCTCCCGGATGAGCGCGGCGAAGCGTTCGGGAAACCACCGCTTGGCCGAACCGTAAAAGGCGCCCGCGTGCACGCCCATCACGGGCCCGTCGGCACCGATACCCTCCGCCTCGAAGAAGCGCCGGCTGACGGCCTCCATCGCCGGCGTCCGTCGCAACCGCAGGTCGGGCTTGAACTCCGGATCGCGGAGATAATCAACGGGCGACAGGCCGACGGCATGCAACAGGTGGAGATAGTAATATACCTGGTGCCGCCGGTGCAGCTCGGTGGGAACCGCGGCACCGTGCGTCAGGAGGAAACCCCGCCCCTCGGTGCGGTACCCCGCCCGTTCCGGCACCCCGGCGATCCGCCCCATCAGGGCGGATTCGAACGAATTGGGCAGGCAGACGTACAGCGACGGACGCCGGCGGCGGATCTCGCGACACCCGCCCAGGAAAGCCCGCCGCCGGGTCCGGCCGGCTTCGGAAGGCAGGGTGATGACCTCGTCCACCTCGGGCGCCCAGCGGTAGAAACCGGCCACCCCCGCCCGTGCCGCCACCACCAGCCGGGCGGCCGGCCGGAGCCGGCGCAACTCGCGCAGCGCCGGCAGGGCCATCACCGTGTCTCCCAGCCAGTTGGTAGTCCGTACAATCAGGGTTTCCGTCGCCGTCATGGCCCACAGCCCCCTTCGATCGGGTCCGACCGAACCGTGCCGTCGCGAGTCGGACGGGCGCCGCGCTGCCGCATCATAGCACTAAAATGAAACATTTTCACAGCGATCGCGTATATAATGCGTTGTCATTCAAGGCGACCGCAAACAATACCCCAACAATATCCCAGCAAGGAGAATGCAATGAGGTTCCGAAACAGCGCACTCGGCCTGGCCCTGATCCTGGTGCTGCTCGCCGGGGCTGCACCGGCGACCGTGCAACAGGACATGGCGCGCAAGGTCACCGAATTCCGTCTGCCCAACGGCATCCAATTCCTCATCGTGGAACGTCACGAAGCACCGGTGGCGTCCTTTGTCACCTACGTGGATGTGGGCGCTTCCAACGAAAATGTCGGCGCCACCGGTTTGGCGCATTTCTTCGAGCACCTCGCCTTCAAGGGCACACCGGAGATCGGCACGACGAACTACGCCGAGGAGAAGAAAGTGCTGGACGAGATGGAGACGGTCTTCCGCCAGATCCTGGCCGAGAAACGGAAAGTGACCGGCCCCGACGCCCAGCGGCTGGAACAGTTGAACGCCCGGATGGACGTCCTGCAGAAGCAAGCCGACCAGTACGTCGTGAACAACGAGTTCGTCACCATCCTCGAGAAGAACGGCGGCGTCAACACCAACGCCGGAACGGGCATGGACGCCACCATGTACTTCATCAACCTGCCGTCGAACAAGGTGGAATTATGGGCCTGGCTGGAATCCGAGCGCCTGCTCCGCCCCGTCCCGCGCGAGTTTTACAAGGAAAAACTGGTCATCATGGAGGAGCGCCGGCAACGCACCGAGAGCAACCCCATCGGGCGGCTCATCGAGGAGATCCAGACCACGGCCTTCAAGGCCCACCCGTACAAGGAACCCACCGTGGGGCACATGTCGGACCTTGCCGCCGCCAGCGCCACCGAAGCCATGGCGTTCCACAAGCAATATTACGTGGGCCGGAACATCACCGTCGCGGTGGTGGGCGACGTCTACCCCACCGAGATCAAGGCGCTGGCCGAAAAGTACTTCAGCCCCATCCCGGAAGGCGAAATGAGCGGCCGGGCGGTCACCGAGGAACCGAAACAGATGGCCGAGAAGCGGATCTCCATGCAGGATCCGTCTCAGCCGGTCGTGGTGCTGTGCTACCACAAGCCCGACATCCGGCACCCCGATTCGGCGGTCTACGACGCCATCCAGGACATCCTGGCCGGTGGCAACTCCTCGCGCCTGCACAAGAAGATGGTCAAGGAGGAGAAGTCCGCCCTCTTCGTCGGCGCGTTCCCGGGTTTCCCGGGCACCAAGTATCCCAACCTGTTCCTCTTCTTCGGCATTCCCAACCAGAATCACACCAACGAGGAGATGGAGAAGGGCATCATCGCCGAGCTGGAGCGGATCAAGAACGAGCCGGTGTCGGCGGAAGAACTCGCTGCCGTCCAGACCAAGGCGACAGTCAACCTCTACCGGCAGCTCATGTCGAACGGCGGAGTGGCGCTCCAGTTGGCCTACTATCAGGTCATGACCGGCGACTGGCGCAACCTGTTCACCGCCATCGACAAGATCCAGAAAGTCACCCCGGCCGACATCCAGCGGGTCGCCCAGGAGTGCTTCGTGACCAGCAACCTGACGGTGGGCACCATCGTCCACGCCCAGGCGCAGAATTGAGCGGCTCAAGACACAGATGGAGAGAAACATGAACAAGAACACCCAATGGATCGTGCTGATACTCGTTTTGGTCCTCGGTTTGTCCGCCGGTGTCGCGGCCAAGGAACGCAAGTTCCAGTATCCGTCGCTGCGGGAGATCAAAGCGCCACCCGTCACCACGGGGGCCCTCCCGTCGGGTCTCAAGCTCTACATGATGGAAGACCACGGTCTGCCCATGGTCCAGTTCCAGGTGCTCATCCGGACCGGGTCGGCCTTCGATCCCCGGAACATGGCCGGCTTGTGCGGTGCGACGATGGAACTCATTCGCACCGGCGGCATCCCCGGCAAGACCGGTGACGAGCTCGACCAGATGCTCAACGACATGGGCGCCGTCATCCGCGCGGGCGCCGACGCCGATTCGGCCTCCATCTCCGGTTCCTGCTTGGCCAAGGACGCCGAGACTGTGCTCGGAGTTGTGGACGACATGCTGCGCCGGCCTGCGCTGGCACAGGACAAGCTGGACCTGATCAAGGTGCAGATGCGCAGCGCCATTTCCCGCCGCAACGACGATCCGAGTCAGATCGCCTCGCGCGAGTTTACCCGCCTGGTCTACGGCGCCGACAGCCCGTACGCGCGGCAGACCGAATACGCCGACGTGGACGCCATGACCCGCGACGCTGTGGTCAGCTTCCACCGGCAGTTCGTGCAACCCGGCGGCGTCGCCATCGGCGTCTGGGGCGACTTTCAGACAGAGACGATGAAGGCGTGGCTCAGCGAGCGCTTCGGCACCTGGTCGAACGCCGGCCCGGTCGTGGGTGTCTTCCCGGAAGTGCGCGTCACGCCGGCCCCGTCGGTTCGGCTGGTGGTCAAGAAGGATGTCAACCAGTCCAACATCCGCCTGGGGCATATCGGCCTCCGCATGGACAATCCCGACTACTTCGCCGTCGAGATGATGAACAGCATCTTCGGCACCAGCGGCTTCCTCTCCCGGCTCATGCAGATCGCCCGGACAGAGCACGGACTGACCTACGGCATCCAGGGCGGGATCGCCTTCGAGCGCGGCTACCTGGGACAGTTCGTGGTGGGCACCTCAACCAAATCCGAATCGACGGTCGACATGATCAACATCATCATCGGCGAGATCAACCGGATCCGCAACACCCCGGTCTCCGACGCCGAGCTCACCCTCGCCCGTGAAGCGTTCCTCAATAGTTACGTATTCAAATATGAATCCACGTTCGACGTCCTCACCCGGATGATGTCGCTGGACTACTTCGGCTTCCCGCCCGATTTCATGCAGACGTTCCAGAAGCGCATTGCCGGGGTGACCGCCGCCGATGTGCGCCGCGTGGCCAACGCCTATCTGCACCCGGACAAGCTGACCATCCTGGTGGTGGGCAATCCCGACCAGTTCGTCAAGCCGCTGTCCGCGTTCGGTGAGGTGCAGGAGTTGGATATCGCCATCCCGGCGCCGGCCGCCGCGGCGGACGCGGCCCCCGCCGCCACCCCCGCTTCCCTGGCCAGGGGCCAGGTGCTGCTGAGCCGGATGATCGACGCCATGAAGGCCACCGACAAGCTGGACACGCTCGCGGGCATGCACCTGCAGCAGCAGTCCACGCTCCAGCTGGCACCCCAGATGAGTTTCACCTTCGACGTCGACAGCTACACCTTCCTTCCCGATCAACTCTACGTGAAGATGGCCAGCCCCATCGCCACGATCGTTCGCGCGTTCGACGGCAAAGCCGGCTGGATGCAGATGCCCCAGGGAATCAAGGACCTGTCGGCTGCCGAGATCGAGGAGGTCATGGAATCCATCGCGCACTCGCCGCTGGTATTCCTGAAGCACTCACGAGTGGAGGGTGCTCAGGCTGTCTACGCCGGTCGCGCCGATGTGATGGGCCGGAGCTACGAGTCGATCTACATCCCCCTCGGTGAGGGGAAGGGCTTCCGCGTGTATGCCGATCCGGACACGGGCATGCTCGCCGGGCTGGCCTACGCCGGCAACTACAACAACGAACCCGGACAATTCATCCAGCTCTTCAGCAACCCCGTCGAGTTGGCCGGCCTGACCCTCCCCCGGGACAGCGAGACATATTTCAACGGCAAGAAAGTCGCCAGCGGCGCCATCCAGGCGCTGGAACTGAATCCGACCCCGAATCCTGCGTTGTTCCAAAAACCCGCCAATTGATCGTTCACCGGGGGGCGGCGCCCGAACGGGCCGCCCCCTATTCCTCCTCGCCCAGCATCGCCAGCAGCAGCTCCTGCAGCTCCCGCATCCGGTCGCGCAACGCCGCCGCCCGTTCGAATTCCTGCGCGCCGGCGGCTTCGATCATCCGCTGGCGGGTGGCGGCGATGTCCCGCTCGAGGTCAGCGGTCGTCCGGTAGGTCTTCGTCGCGGGCAGCTCCCGGGTGAGATCCACGTAGTCGGCCTCGCACACCCGCACGAGTTCCTCGTCCAGCGGCTTGACGATGCTCTGGGGGGTGATGCCGTGGGCGCGGTTGAATGCCTCCTGGATCTCGCGGCGGCGCTGGGTTTCCCGCATCGCCGTGGCCATGGAGTCGGTGACGGCGTCCGCGTACAGGATGACCGTGCCGCTGAGGTGGCGCGCCGCCCGGCCCATGGTCTGGATCAGCGCGGTGGCGGACCGGAGGAAGCCCTCCTGGTCGGCGTCCAGCACCGCCACCAGCGATACCTCGGGCAGGTCCAGCCCCTCCCGCAGCAGGTTGATGCCCACCAGCACGTCGTGCACCCCGAGGCGCAGGTCCCGCAGGATTTTCATCCGGTCCAGCGTCTCGATCTCCGAGTGGAGGTAGGCCACCCGGACACCCAGCTCGCGGAGGTAGTCGGTGAGATCCTCGGCCATCTTCTTCGTCAGCGTGGTCACAAGGGTCCGCTCGCCCGCCTCGGCCCGGCGGCGGACCTCGGCATACAGGTCGTCGATCTGCCCCTTCACCGGCCGGACGTGAATGACCGGATCGAGCAGGCCGGTGGGCCGCACGATCTGCTCCACCACCCGCCCGGCGGCCTGCTGGAGCTCATAGGGCCCCGGCGTGGCCGACACGTACACCACCTGGTGGACGCGGTTCTCGAATTCCTCGAAGTTGAGCGGGCGGTTGTCCAGCGCCGACGGCAGGCGGAACCCGTGCTCCACCAGGGTGAGCTTGCGGGTCCGGTCCCCGTGGTACATGCCCCGCACCTGGGGAATGGTCACGTGCGACTCGTCCACGAAGATGAGGTGGTCGGACGGCAGGTAGTCCAGCAGGGTCGGCGGCGGTTCGCCGGGCTGGCGTGCGGTGAGGTGGCGCGAGAAGTTCTCGATGCCCCGGCAGTATCCCAGTTCCTTGATCATCTCCAGGTCATACATGGTGCGCTCGTGCAGGCGCTGGTGCTCCAGCAGCTTTCCCTCGCCGAGCAGGCGCGATTCGCAGCCCTGCAGCTCGCTCTTGATGCTGGCCACGGCCCGGTCCCACTGGGCACGGGGGATGACGTAATGGCTTTTGGGATAGACCGGCAGGCGCTCGTGCTGCGACAGCGTCCGGCCGGTCAGCGGATCCACCATCGCCAGCGCTTCGATCTCGTCGCCGAACAGCTCCACCCGGATCAGGCCCTCGCCGTAGGGTGGATGGATGTCGATCACATCGCCCCGCACCCGGAAATTGCCTGCCTCCGGCGCCACGTCGTTGCGGGTATACTGAAGTTCCACCAGCTTGAGCAGGAGCTCGCGGCGGTGGATGGTTTTCCCCTTCTCCAGGAACAGGACCATGCCGTAGTAGGCCTCGGGTGAGCCGAGGCCGTAAATGCAGCTCACGCTCGCCACGATGATGCAGTCGCGGCGCTCGAACAGGCTGCGCGTGGCCGAGTGGCGCAGCCGGTCGATCTCCTCGTTGATCTGGACCTCTTTCTCGATGTAGGTGTCGGTGGCCGGGATGTAGGCTTCCGGCTGGTAGTAGTCGTAGTAGCTGACGAAATACTCCACCGCGTTGTCGGGGAAGAAACGCCGGAACTCCTGGTAGAGCTGGGCGGCCAGCGTCTTGTTGTGGGCCAGCACCAGCGCCGGCCGCCCCATGGCCTCGATCACCCGGGCCATGGAGTACGTCTTGCCGCTGCCGGTGACCCCCAGCAGCACCTGGTGCCGGGCGCCCGCCCGCAGGCCGGCCGTCAGCTTCTGGAACGCCTGCTCCTGGTCGCCCTGCGGCTGGAAGCGCGCCTCCAGCCGGAACGGCCGCTCCCGTCCCACCTGCCGGGAATAGGCGATGCCGCGATCATTCAATCCGTCGTCCGCCACTCGCCCCTCCCGCCGTTCCGTCGACGGAGCGGCGACGGCACATTCTAACACATTGCAAACGCTTGATTCTTGTGATATATCAAAGCTCCGGGAGCCGTGATGGACGAACTGAAAACCGAATCCTTCGACATTCAGGAATACCTGACCCTCATCAAGAAAAACCGCCTGCTGATCCTGGCCTGCGTCCTGGCCGGGGCGTTCCTGGCTCTCATCTTCAACGAATCGCGGACACCCATCTACAGCGCCACCGTCCGGATCGAGGTCCGCTCGGTGCCCCAGGTGCTGCTTACCCAGTACGCCTACGTTTCCGACTGGTGGACAAAGGAACGTGACCTGAACACCCAGTTCGAAATCCTGCGCAGCCCCGCCATCCTCGAGCGGGTGGTGCGCAAAGCCCGGATCATGGAGCAAGCTGAACCGCCGGGCGAACGCTCTTCCGGCACCGCCCGTTTCTTCTCCGGGCTCACCCATTTCTTCGGCCTGTCACAGCCCGAGGCTGCGGCGCCCACCGGCTCGCACAGCCAGCAGGAGTTCGATGCCATGGTGGCCTCCCTGTGCGCGGGTGTCACCATCGAGCCGGTCAAGGACACCAACCTGGCTGACATCACCATCAAGCATTCGAACCCGTCGGTCGCCTTCATGGCCACGGACACTATCGCCAAGGCGTATGAGGATTTCATCCTCGAGACCCGCTTCGACGAAATCCGCCGGATGATGAACATCTACACCGACCAGCTGGTCACGCTGAAGAAAACGCTGCGCGAATCGGAAGAGGACTACCTGGCCTTCATCCAGCGCACCGGCATCTCCTCCCTCCAGGAGAAGAAGGAGATCACTCTAGAGGGGCTGTCCGACCTCAAACTCAATTACACCGACACGAAGATCCGTCGGGCCGAGGTGGAGGCGGACCTGGAAACCCTGCAGGGCGTCTCCCAGGAGAGCGATCTCGCCCGCCTGCTGCAAGCGCCTCTGCTGGACAAGAACGCCGCCCTGAACCAACTCAAGCTGGAGATTCTGAACGTCCAGTTCCAGCTGCAGGACCTGCAGAAACGCTATCGGCCTCAGCACCCGGAGGTGACGAAGAAGGAGAGCATGCTGCAGTCGCTGGTGACCAAGTTCCGCGGCGAGCTCGACACCCATCTCCGCAGCAAGCGCGCCGAGCGCGACGCCCTGATCGCCAAGGAAAACGAGCTGGCCCGGGCCATCCGTGAAAACGAGTCCATCGCCATCAAGGATTCCTCGGTGGCGCTGCAGTACAAAAAGTTCAAGGACGAGCTCGATTCGAACAAGACGCTCTATGAGACGCTGCTGAACAAAATCAAGGAGCTGGACATCACCAAGTCGTCCCGCGAGAGCTCGATCCAGGTCGTCGAACAACCCGTCCGGCCGGTGGATCCGATCTCCCCCCGCAAGGGCGTCAACCTGCTGCTGGGCTTGCTGCTGGGCCTGCTGACCGGCGTCGGTCTGGCGTTCGGCCTGGAATACCTGGACCAGACGCTGCGGAATACCGACCAGATCAAGCACCTGCTCAAGCTGCCCACCATCGCCATGATCGGCCAGCTCAACGACAAGGAGCTGGCGGGCGCCACTGTCCCGCTGGTCACCGAGCCGTCGATTCCCGGCACGTTCCAGGAAGCATTCCGGTTCCTCAAGACCAACCTGACCATCGCCACGCTGAACCGAAGGCACACGCTGATGATGATCACCAGCACCGGTTCCGGCGAGGGGAAAACCACCGTTGCCGTCAATCTGGCGCTTTCCTTCGCCCGTGAAGGCAAGGACGTGCTCCTCGTGGATTTGGACCTGCGCCGGCCCAAGGTGCACGCGGCCCTCGGGATCGACAACCGCCAAGGGTTCACCGACCTGATGGTGGATCCGTTCACCTGCATCCCACTCAGCGGCTCACTCGACAGCATCCCGCTGAGCGATCTGATCTACCTGCTGATCCATCTCGGCCACAGCGGCTGCCTCACCATCGAGACACCCGACAGCCATTACGAGATCGTCCTGGTCAAGGGGCGGATCGCCCTGGTGAGCTCCTCGCAGCGCGAGGAGCACGACCGCCTCGGCCGCCTGCTGGTGAACAAATTCGGCTTCCCCGAGGCGCGGCTGGCCGACGCCCTCCAGGAGGCGGCGCGGCGCCGCCAGCGGTTGGGCGAGTATCTGTACGACATCGGCGCCGTGGAACTGGAACCGGTGATCGAAGCGCTCCGGCACCAGTTCACCGCCACCTTCCACCGCCTGCTCCCCGCCACCGCCGGCACGTACCGCTTCGAGGAACGGGAGGACCTCTTCTTCCATCCCGAGATCCTCCAGCGGCTGGAGGCGGAAAAATCGCTGGCGGACGACCTGGCGGTGCCCATCGGCAGCGTGGCGAAATTCCACGATCGCTACGGCATCGTGAAAGGCCCCGCCGACGGGCTATACGTGTTGACCGCCGGTTCCCGCTCCCCCGAACCCGACGAGATCCTCGCTTCGGAGCGACTCTTCAGCATGCTGGACATGCTGCGCAAGCATTTCCACACCGTCGTCATCGACTCGCCGCCGTCGGCCATGGTCAGCGACTCGAACACCCTGTCGCCCCACGTGGACGGGATCGTGTACGTCGTCCGCTACGGCAAGCTGCCCCGCAAGCTGATCCAGAGCACGGTGGAACGCCTCCGCGCCAACAGCGGCAAGATTTTCGGCGTGGTGCTCAACGGGGTCAACATCCGGCGGGAATCGTACGTGGACGAATACTACTACTACAGCGACTACTACCGCCGGACCGACGAAAGCTGAGCCGCCGCCCCCTCCGCGCGCGGCCTATCGTAACGCATCCAGCTCCCGCCGCGCCGCTTCGTTGCCCGGTTCCGCCGCCAGCAATGCCGTGTAGCACTGCCGAGCCCTGTCCCGGTCGCCGGCCAACAGATAACTGCGGCAGATCCTGAGCTGAAGCGCCCGGTCGGACGGCCGGAGGCCGGCCAGTCGCTGGTACACGCCCGCAGCCAGCGCGAACCGGCCCTTATGTTCGTAAAGGAGGGCCAGGTATTCAAGCAGCGCGGTGTTGTCGGGAAACTGCCGCACCGCCATCTCCAGCTCGGGCACCGCCTGCTCCACGAGGTCCTGCGCCACGAGCACCCGGCCCAGTTCCAGGTACAGGTTCGGCTCTTCCGGCCGGAGCCGGATCACCCGGCGCAGAGTCTCCTCGGCCCGGACGCGGTCGCCGCTGCGGGTGTACAACCGATAGAGTCGGTTCAGCGCGTCGACATCGTCCGGGAACCGGCCCCGGTACGATTCCAGCGCCTGAATGGCGCCGGTGACATCGCCGCGTGCCTCCGCGGCCTGCGCGGAGAGCAGCGCCACGCGGGGATACGCGCCGGATCGGCCGGTTAGGGCGGCCAGAAACCGTTCCCGGGCACCCACCCGTTCCGGCCGATCGAAAAATTCGTAAGCCTGGTTGGCGGCGCCCGCCGACCACGCCTGTGCATCGCCGTACGCCAGCCAGAGCGCCACCGCCTCGGCGTCGCGATTCTGCCCGATGGCCAAGCCGGCCGCCAGAGCAGTCCGGCGCGGATCGTCGGACGGGCCGCGCCCTTCCAGCATGTTAAGGTGGCCGGCGGCCTCGTCCGGCCGTCCCGCGTCGAGCGCCCAGAGCCCCAGGGTCAGGTGAATCCCGGTGGGATCCGGCGCCCACTGCAGGGCGGACCGCAAGCCGCGCCGGGCCAGTTCCCGAAAGGCCGCCTCACCGAAGAACGGCTGGAGCGGCTGGTGGTAACCGAGATCCGGCAGGAGGGCCACGGCGCGCTCCATGTGCCGTTCGGCCGCAGCCCGATCGCCGCGGCGCAGGAAGTGGATCGCGGCGATGTCGTGGAAATACGGATTGTTCGGATCCAGCTCCAGGGCCCGCCAGTAGTAGCGCCACGGATCGAGGTCGCCGCCGCGGCGCGGATCCCGTTGCCGCTCCATGGCCGCCAGGCGGTTCAGCACCGGCGCCATCTCGGCGCCGCCGAGCGGCGCGCGGTGCAGTGCGGCCGCGGCCTCCGCCAGCATCCCGGCCCGGAGCCAGGCGCGGCCGTCGAGCGGAAACGCGCGGAGGGCGTCCAGGTAGCCCTGCCACGCCGGCTCGAAGGCGCGGCTGCGGTTCAGCCCGAACCGCGCCCGTAGCGCCCAGCGCTCGCCCCATTCGAAATGTGCCTCGGCGTTGTCAGGATCCACGCGCCGCGCGACGGCAAGCGCCTCCACCGACGGCGTCTCCCGCTCCAGCACGGCCAGCAGGCGGCTCTCCTCCAACTTCAGATTGGCCAGTCCGAGCCATGCGGCCGCAGGCACGAGGAGCAGGGCCGGCGCGAAGCAAACCGCAGGCAGCCGGACCGTCTCGCCCGACCGGTTCGCCACGGCGGCGCCCAGCAATGCCGCCAGCGTATAGGCGCAAGCCAGGATGTGCATGTGAAAATCGAATGACACCTCGACGAGGACGGCCACGAGCGCCCCCTGGGTGGCTAGAAACAGGCTCTGCTTCATCGGCCGGCGGGCCGTGCGCATGCCGGACAGCAGGAGTCCGGCCAGCACGGCAACAAGGCCGACGACCGCCGCGGCGCCCACCAACCCGGCTTCAGCCAGCACCTGCAGATAGTCGCTGTGTGCAAACCAAGCCTGGCTGTTGGCTCCCGGTGCGCGATACAGGGGAAACATCCAACCGAAAGTGCCCGGACCGCAGCCCAAAACGGGGTGAGCCAGGAACATGGCCAGCGCCGACCGCCAGATCGCCACACGACCGCCGATGCTGACCAGCTGGGCTTCGGTGGACGACTGGCCCAGCCGCCAATCCAGCGGCTCCAGGCCCAGCTGAATCAGCACGCCGCCGATGATCACAAAGAGTAGTACACCGAGCCGGAATACCCGGCCGCGGTGGGACTGCAGGTCCAACTGCAGCAATCCCATTACCCCCACCGAGGCGAGCAGCCCCAGCCAGGCGCCGCGTGACAGAGAGAAGGCCACGCCCGCCGCGATCAGGCAGTTGGCCACTGCCAGCACGATCTTCCCGGACAGCGACCGGGCGCGCAAATACAGGATCAGTCCGAACGGGAAGAGCAGCGTCAGGTAGCCGGCGAAATGGTTGCGGTTAATGAAGGTGCCGTGCGCCCCCCCCCGATCGAGCCCGACCGCCACGCCCCACACCTGGTGCACGTCGAGGAGCCAGTTCAGCAGACCCCACAGGGCGATGGCGGCCGCCAGCGCTACCAGCCCGACAGCCAGCCGACGCCACTGCCGCAGGTCGTTGAACAGGGCCGCGCTCAGGAAGAAGACCAGTCCCAGGCCCGACCAGTACAGAAAGCTCTCCAGCGACATCCGCCGGTACTCGCTGAACAGGCCGGCGGCCGCGAGCGCCCCGACGGTCAGGCAGACCGCCAGTGCCAGGCGCCGCGGGCAAGCCACTTCCACCGCCCGTCCGAAAGGCGCGAACGCCAGGGCGGCAGCCGCCGCCAGCAGGCCCGTCGCCAGCAGGGTGTAACCCGGGGTCACGCCGCCGAAGTACAGCGGCGCCGTCAGCAGAATGACCAGCGCGGTTCCCCGTGCCGCGGTGGAGCGCCAGTGCCGTTTCATGCCGCGATCCGCTTAGAACCAGCTTTCCGGGACAATGACCTTGTCCCCCGGGACCAGGGGGACATCATGGATTTCGCCTTTCTTGATTTTCTTGATGTTGATCTTGAGCCGAGTGACTGTCTCGCCGTCCAATCGGATCACCTCGGCGCGGTTCTCCGCCGCGAAGGGCAGGAAGCCGCCGGCCATCAGGCACAACTCGTACACGGTCATGCCCGGCCGGAAGTCGTAGGCCCCCGGTGATTTCACCTTCCCCTCGATGTAGACCTGGTAGGACTGCGTGTCGGATTTGCGGGACGGCACATTGATGATGTCATCGGGCAGGATGGGCAGGGCGTCCGGATCCTGCCGGCCGCTGAGCACGTCCTGGAGACTGATCGTGTACTTCGTGCGCCCTTCCCCGCCAGCCGGCTGCTCGGCGGCCCGCCGGAACAGGATGGCGTCCGACGCGGCGTTTTCGGTCATCCCGCCGACAAGCGACAGGATCTCCAAGATGTTGGTCGCATCCTGCCGGAGGAAGTATTCGCCGGGCTTGCGCACCTCGCCCAGCACCAGGATCTTTTTACTCTTGTACTCCTGAATGTCGACCTTGACGGTGGGATTCAGCAGGTAGTCCCGCTCGAGCACCGCCCGGAGCTTGTCCCGGGCCTCGGTGAGAGTCAGCCCCCCCACTTCGATCTCGCCGGCCAGCTTGAGGGTGACCGTGCCGCGCGGGCTGACAGGAAACACCCCGGTCAGATCGGCTTCACCCACGACCTCAATTTTCAGCACGTCGCCGATACCGAGATGATACGTTTCAGCAGCACTCGCCCACGCCGCCGCGACGATCCACGCCAGCGCGCATCCGGCGGCCGTGACGACTCCATACAATCGTGGAAATGATGTCACCATACATCCGCCACTGGGGACATCGGGCGCAGCGGCACCCGGCGAGCTCCCGGACCGTCCTCCCGGTGTCTAGAAAATCGTGTACCGGACGCCCACCGAGAACACGTTCATGCCGAACTCGTAATCGGCGTTGCTGGAGTTGCGGTTCATGAACCGGTAGTGGGATTCGATGAACCAGCGGTCCTGCATCTGGCGGGCATAGCCGACGCCGATGAACTGGTAGTCGTCCTCGCGGTTGTCGGCCAGGTCGTCAGCGGACAGGACCTCAAAATCGTTCCAGCGCAGGCCGAACTCCAGGAACAGGTTGTCCCGAGCGGTCATCAGCCAGTTGCCCCGGCCCTGCAGATAGTAATCCGTATAGAAATCCGCGCTGTAGTTGGGCGCCTGGCTGCGCTCCCGGCCCACGGTCACGTTCAGGCCGGATCGCTCGCGCTGCATCTGGACGCCGAAGTTGTAGTACAGGTTGGTGCCGCTGCTCCAGGTGCCGCCATCGACGTCGCGATCCTGGGCGCCGATTTCGCCATTCAGGCTCCAGGCGTCGGAAAACTGCCGTTCGATGACGCCGCCGAAGGTGTTGTCGGTGTAATCCATGTAATCCGCGTCGGGGAAGTTGCGGTCATAGTACCGGTAGATGAAACCGGCCTTGGTGCGGGTGTTGAAGTGGTAGTACAACCCCGCATTGAACTGGTGTCCCCGGGAGTTGATGAAATCGTGATCGGCGCTGTCATCGTCACGGTAGTAATCGATGATGGTATTGCCGTAGCCCACGGAGAGTTCCACGTGATCGGTGGTCTTGAAGATCACGTCCGCCAGCAGGTTGTTCTGGATGAACCGGCCATACACCATCTCGTCGACGAGACGGAAATCGGGGCGGTTCGTGTTGTCCAGATTGTCCCGCAGGCGGAACAGCACGTGGTCGCTGAGCCGGTAGCCGAAGTTGAACTTGAGATAGTTGTTGTAGATATCGGAGCTGTCCAGTTCCTGGCCGGGAATTTCGGACTCGGTGTCCAGGTAGAGGTCGCCCTGGCCGCGGTAGCCGATGTTGAAGAACGACCGGGCCCCCTCCTTGCTCCACTCCAGTTCCGGCGCGATGGTGAACACCCACGTGCTGACCTCGGTACCGTCCGGGCTGTAGTACACGTTGTCGTCGTACTGGGGCATCACCGCCACGCTCAGCTTGAAGCCCTTGGCGGGTGTCGCGGCGGTAACCACGCCTGCCAGCATCAGTGCCAAGCCCATGATCAGTCCGATGAATATCCGTCTCACGCGCGCAACCTCCGTGTGATCGACTCTGTCGGTTCCCAAACCGACTCACTTTTTCCGGGAAGGATAAACGGGGCTGGCGGTCTCTTCGGTGACATTCTTCAGCCGGTAATTGCCGAAGGGGTCCGTCAGCAGGTCGTTCGGCTGGGTGCCCATGGGCTTGCCCGCGGCGTAGGCGGCCACCGCGGCGGTGAACGCGGGCAACTGCATCAACCGGAGCACGTCGTTGGCCGGCAGGCACTCTCCGGGCTCGCCGGCGGTCATCAGGCCCGCCTCGGCCAGGAGACGGATCTTGTCCTCGCACGTGACGGCCGTGAAGTTGTACTGCCGCCGCACCAGCTCGAAGGTCACCTCCGCCAGCAGGCAACGAGTGACGCACTGGGAGCAATCGGCGCGGGTGAAAGCCTCAAGGCCGTGGGCGACCAGAACGCTCCGCCTCACCTGGCAGGCTTCGGCGGCGCCCAGGTCCTTGTAAGTGGGGGGAAGCCGGCTCTCCAGCCCCAGTGCGGGGACCAGCAGCTCGGTGTACCGGCCGACAGTCATGGAATCGCCCGGGCTGTCAGCGGCCCACGCGGCCCCAGTTGCCACCAACAAGATACACACAGCCAGCGTTTTGATCTTCATGCGTGCACACCCTCAGTCAGAATACACGACACACAATAAAGTGTGTCAGATTAAATCTAACAGATTCTTAGGTATACCTGCAAGAAAAATATGGGAATCAAGATGGTGCTTTTCCAATATTGTTAAACAATTGCCCATTGTGCGGTTGACACACCCTTCGGGCGGGGTATAACATGAAAGACTCTTTCCCCATCATGGCGGGCCGGATCGGCTGATTCCAACCGACCGGTTCCGCGGCAGTTCGAGGAGGACCTGTCGATCATGAGCATCAGTCAATTGGCCCGTTCCATCGCCGAGTCGCCGACCCTGAAACTGAACCAGGCCGCCCGGGTACTCCAAGCGAAGGGGGAACCGGTGATCCATCTCGGCGCCGGTGAGCCAAAAAGCAAGGTGCCCGTCGAGGCCATCCGCGCGTCTGTCGCCCAGCTCAACACCGGTGAAGTGCGGTACACGCCCACCAGCGGGATTCCGGAGCTCAAGCGGGCGATCATCGGTTACACCGAACAGCATTACAGCCGGACCGTCGCGCCCGAGAACGTCATCGTATCCGGCGGCGCTAAGCAGTCGCTCTCCGTGCTGCTGTTCACCCTGCTCAACCCGCAGGACGAGGTGATCATCCTGGCACCCTACTGGGTCAGCTATCCGGACATGGTCAAGATGGTGTACGGCGTCCCCGTGATCGTCAAGCCGGAAGACGGCGGCTTCGAGCCCCGCTTCGACGAGATCACCCGCGCGGTGACGGCCTACACGAAAGCCATCATCATCAACAGCCCCAACAACCCTTCCGGCGCCGTCTACTCCGAGGAGTTGATCGCCCAGATCGTCCAGTTCTGCGAGAAAAAGAACATCTACGTCATCATGGACGACATCTACCATCAGCTGGTGTTCGACAGGAAGCGGGCCGCCAACGCCTACCAGTGGGCCAAGGAGGACTTGGAAAGCTCCAAAGTCATCGTGATCAACGGCGTCTCGAAGCTGTACGCCATGACCGGCTTCCGCATCGGCTGGACCATCGCGCCACGCGCGATCGTCTCGGTGATGATCAACGTGCAGGGACAGACCACGTCGTGCCCCGCTACCATCTCCCAGCACGCCTCCGTGGGCGCCCTGACCGGTTCCCAGAGTTGCGTTGAAAGCCTCCGCTTGACGCTCCAGAACAACCGTGACGTGATGGCCAGGGAGTTCGACGCGTTCGACGGCGTCCGCCTGATCAAGCCCGAAGGAACGTTCTACTGCCTGCCCGATTTTTCCGCCTTCAACCGCAACTCGGTGGAGTTGTCCAGTTTCCTGCTGGAGAAGGTCCTGGTCGTGACCGTGCCCGGGCGCGAGTTCGGCATGGAGGGCCACCTTCGCCTGAGCTACTGCGGCTCCGTCAAGGACGTCACCGAAGGCGTCGAACGGATCAAATGGGCTCTGGATCCCAACGCGCCGAGCGAGCTGTATATCGGTGACCGAAAAATCGTCAAAGACTGGTCATGAAGCACTTCCTTGAGATCAAAACGCCGGCGCAGAGCGTTGCCCAGGAGCGGGCCAGCTCCTTCACTCTGAAGCACCAGGGGTTCCCCAAGCTCAACCGGGTCTACTGGAATCTGCCGGTCCCGGCGCTGTGCGAAGAGATCGTGTTCCGCGGCGAAGGACGGCTGGCCGCCGACGGGCCTGTCCTGGTGGACACCGGCCGGCACACGGACCAGTCGCCCAACGACGCGTTCATCACCCGCGAAGCGTCCACCGAAGAGCACGTTGGCTGGGGCCAGCACAACCGGCCGTTCAGCCCGGCGAAATTCAGCGGTCTCCTGAACCGGCTTCACGCCTACCTGATGGACCGGGACGTGTTCGTCCAGGACGTCTATGCGGGCGCTGATCCCGGTCGCCGCCTGGCTGTCCGCGTGATCACCGAGCTGGCCTGGCACAGCCTGTTCGCCCGTCACCTGTTCCGCCCCGCCGATACGCTCGACGCGCAGCGAGACTTTGCACCCGACTTCACCGTCCTGTGCATCCCCTCGTTCCAGGGTTCGCCGGAGATCGACGGTGCCGCGTCGCAGACCTTCGTCGCCCTGAGCCTCGGCCAGAGGCTGGCCCTCATCGGCAACACGGCCTATGCCGGCGAGATCAAACGGGCGGTCATCACTTACCTGAACTACACGCTGCCCCTGGACGGCGTCCTGACCCTGAACTGCGCGGCCAACGTCGGCCCCGAAGGGGATCCGGCGCTGCTCTTCGGCCTGCCGGGCACCGGCAAGACCACGCTGGCCGCCGACCCGCGCCGCCGCCTGCTCGGCGACGACGCGCACGGCTGGAGCGACGAGGGGATCTTCAACCTGGAGAACGGCTGCTATGCCCGGGTGGCCGCTCTCACCGCGGCCGACGCGCCGCAGCTCCACCCCGCCACCCGCCGGTTCGGCAGCATCCTGGAGAATGTCGCATACGATCCGCTGAGCCGGATTCCCGACCTCAGCGACGTGTCCCGCACCGACAACGCGCGCTGCGCCTGCCCTCTGGCGTTCGTCGACCAGGCAGTGGCCGAGCCGCCGGCCGGCCACCCCCGGCACGTCGTGATGCTCATCGGCGACGCCTCGGGCGTCATGCCGCCCATCGCCCGGCTCACCCCCGAGCAGGCGGTCTACCAGTTCATCTCCGGGTATTCGGCCCGAATCAACACCCCCAAGTCCGGCAAAGGCGCGGAGCCGGAAGTCGTCTTCAGCCCCTGCTTCGGCGCCCCGTCCATGGTTCTGCCGCCCGGCGTCTACGCCGACCTGCTGCTGCGCAAGATCACCCGCCACGGCATCAACTGCTGGCTGCTGAACACCGGCTGGGTGGGCCGGTTCGGCTCGGGCAAGCGCATCGGTCTCCACCACTCCCGCGCCCTGCTGCAAGCGGCCCTCGACGGCGCGCTCGACAAGGTCAAGTATTGCAAGGATTCCGTGTTCGGATTCTCCGTCCCCATCGCCTGCCCCAACGTGCCCGAGGATCTGTTGCACCCCGAGCGCGCCTGGCGCAGCAAGGATGCGTACGCGAAGTGCTGCCGCGCCTTGGCCTTCCGGTTCGCGGAGAATTTCAAGAAATACAAGGCCCGGTGCCCCGCCGGCGTGGCCAAGGCCGGCCCGAAGCATTGAACCGTCTCCCCGTGAACTCCGTCGCCCTGCCGGCTGTCCCACAGCCCGACGCCGCCGACCGTGAGCCGTTCGATCCCGTCAGGAGGCCGGGCACCCGGCGGGCGATGGCCAGCGAACACGTCAGGCCGGGGGAGTCGATCCCGAGAAGATGGATACAATCGCCGTGCCGCGGGTCGCGCCGGATGATGAAATCCCGTTCGACCGGCAGGCGGACCATGATCCCGGTGAAATCCATTTCAAGGTCTTCCAACCGGAGGATCGGGACATAACGTCCGGCCTGTTCCAGAAAGTGCCCGGTCGGCCGCCGATTCTTCTCATCATCCTCAGGACCGGCGGCCGGACCGAATTTCGGGCCGACGGTGACCGTGTCGCCCACCGCTACGCGGCCGTCACGATCCAGCCCGAACGGGGGCGTCAGGTGAATGCCCGCCATGCTGAGGCGCTCGTCGCCCAGGCGCAGGAGCTGGGAAACCGGATCGACGTCCAGCCCGTTGAGCCAGAGTCGGTGCGGCGGCAACAATTGAATCTGTAGTATTCCCCTCTCAGCGGCACCGACCGGAAGCCACAATCAGGATTGACCGTCCGGACGATGGCGTGGGTGTACAATTCCGTCGCGTTGACCACGACCGCGGCGGCCGGACCTCCGCGCGCCGGCCCCGATGGCCTCCATGATGCCACGCTCCCGCTTCAGCTTGCGCGGTCGTGCCTTGGTCCGCCGGCCGGTTCCGCCGGCTCCAGGTGTGCTGTCATCAGCGCCAGGTTGGCCGTGTCATCCTCCCCCCAGTCGCGCGTGTCCAGGAGCGCCGCCCGGACAATGAACCGGCTGAACGGCCATGGCAGGCGGGTCCGATCCCACGAGTTGAAGGTTATCCGCGGCCGCGGGTCGAACCCCAGCACGACCACCATTGCCCTGGCGCGCCGCGCCAGCAGGGCCGCACCCGGCTTCCCCACGCGGCGGGGTCCCCGGGGCCCATCCAGGGCCAGCGCAGCGCAGTGGGGGTGCGGATCGGACGGTATGGCCAGCCAGTGCTTCAACTCAACGAGCCCGCCCACCGCCCCGCGGCTGGACGACCCCCGGACCGCCACCAGTCCCAGGCGCTCCATCACCCGGGTCAGCATCTCGCCGTCGCGGGAGCGGCTGATCATGACGGCCACGCGGCCCTTCGGCCCGCGCCGCAGGTTGACGATCTCGACATTGAACAAATCCTCGTGCCAGAACGCGAACACGATGGGCCGTCCGGACGCCTTGGCCGCATCAAACTGATCCAGCCCCTCGATCCGCAGCCGCTGGGTGGCCGCCAGCGCCCGGATATAACCGGCGATGAGCGGCGCGCCCACACGCCGGAACAGCCGGTCGCCCAGCGTCTCGGTCCGACGAGTTTCCGGCGGCGGAGCGTCCGGTCGCGGCCGGCCGGTGGTCATGCCGCTGGATCCTGATTCGGCGGAGTACGCACCATGGCCGAATTATACGGGATGCGCCGGATGACGCCAAGGGTTTCCCGTAGCGGGAGGGTCTTGATCCCCGGAGCCGGGCCGTCTACAATCGACCGGGAAACAGCCGTGACTATGCACGCACCAACTCACGCTCCAGCCCCCGTACCGGTTCCGCGTCCGGAATCCACCGATCCGCTGGACCGCGGGGCGCTGCGCCGCTTCCTGTACGGCTTCGGGGCGCCGTGGCGCGGCCTGCGCCTCCTGTTCACCCATCCCCGGCTGTTGCTGCAGATCGTCGTCCCGGCAGCCATCAACATGGTTCTGGTCCTGCTCGTGGTGGCAGCGGCGCTGATCTGGTCCCCGGAACTGATGGGGATATTCTGGGAACGGCCGGTGGGGGTCGGTTTTGGCGACATGCTCCTCACCGGCATGTGGCTGGCCGGCGTGGCGTTCGTCGCCCTGTTCCTGATCGCGCTGGGCGTCATCTGCATCTACGGCGTGGCGGGACTCGTGCTGACCCCGTTCCTGGATTACCTGTCGGAGCGGGTGGAAGAGCTGGATCTCGGACCGCGCCCCGAGGGGTTCGCCTGGCCGG
>JAAYUB010000146.1 GCA_012517875.1 Acidobacteriota bacterium
CGCTTCAGGTAGCCCTTGCGGACAAGCTGGTTCACCTGACCGTGGGCGCTGGCGTGCGATATCCCGAGAATGTCCGCGAGTTCCTTCATGGTCGGGGGGAACCCACGCCGGTTCGTGAAGAGGCGGATCTCCTTCAATGTACGGCGCTGCGGCTCGGTTATTTCCTGAACGGGGCGTCTGCCTCGCGATCTTTGACCCATGTGATCCTCAACCATCCAAATGGCTTATCGTGAACGCCAATGGCCGCAGGACCCGGTCAGGGCAAACTACGGCCATATTACAGACTGATATTATACGACCTGATATGCGTCAGGTCAATTAAAAAAATGTACACAGACTGAGGGAAGGATTCAACTAATCGAAAGGAAAGGGATTGAGGGCGACAGAGGCCCTCAAGAATGAGAATGTCGGCAGACGGGTGGAAGACTTATTCGATGCGGTCTTTGCGCATCTGCGCCCACATTTTGCGCTGACGGTTCCAATGAGGAACGGCCGCAACGGGCCGGAGGTCCCTCTCCAAGATCAGGTCGCGGCCCTTGGTTGTATTCGGTAGGAAAAGAATGTCCTCTTGGATGTCCGGAGCCAGGTTGAGCAGGTTCATAATCTGAGTGATGCGCGCGCGGGTTACGTAGCCCAGGCGGGCGATGTCCGCATAATCCTGGATATCGCCTCGTTTGACCAGATTCTCATAGCGGATCGCCAAAGCCAGAAGTTTGGCGACACGGGGGATGTTCCCTTTGCCGGTTGAACCGCTCTGGTTGTCGGATTGTGCCCCGCCGGACTTGCGTTTGTTTCTCGGCTGGAAGGTGAAGCTCACTTCCAGGTGCCCACCGCCGCCCGAAGGACGTATCGTCGAGGTCATGTGTGTTCCTCCACTCCACGGGTTCCGTCTCCCATGCACATCGCCTTGATGCCGGGCGAGCGGAACGTCACGGTCACTTTGCCGTCACGGCCGTCGTAGGCGACACGTTCGACAAGGGCTTTGATGATCCGCGCCTGTTCGCGCGGGGCGAGCGACTGCCAGATGGGGTCGAAGGCCGCAAGGGCCTTCTCCAGGTCTCCGTCTTCGAGCGTCTCTCTTTGCACGGCGATGGTTTCCTCGCGGATCACAGTCATCCTTTGTTCGAGAGAGCGAATTTGGTCCTGAAGATCGGCCATCTGATCTGTTGTCAATTTCCGGTCCGTTAACGAGGACGGCGGGTCTCCCACGAGGGCGCGGAGTCTGGCGTCTAGCCGTTTGAGTTCACGCTCGTGAGCGCGGCGCTCGGCTTCGAGTTCCGCCAGGCGTTTTTCGGTTCGAACCCGAACCTGGGCAGCCGTTTCAGAAAAGACTTCTGGGCTTGCGCCCAAACCTCGAATATAGTCCACGACCGCGGCCTCGATCTCATAGGCATTGATGGATTTGGTCGGGCAGGACGCCCACCCCCGTTGTTGGGCCTTCAAACAGACATAGTAGCGGTAGTGTCTTCCTTTCCTGGCGGTGTAGGTGTGCACCATGGCGGTTCCACAAGGCGCGCAGTAGAGCAGCCCACGCAGCAGCGCGCCGTATTTGTTCCGGATCTCCTTGCCGCCGGAACGGCCGTTGTGCCGGAGGGTATCCTGGACCCGCTGCCAGATGCCCGGGTCCACGATCCCCTCGTGCTCTCCGGGATAGACGGTGTCCTTGTAGCTGATGTTGCCTGTATAAATGATGTTGGTGAGCAGCCGGAAGAGGCTGCTCTTGGTGAATGGATTCCCGCCGCGTTCCTCTCCTTTTTGGGTGGTCCACCGTTTCACACCCCACTTGCGGCGTTCGAGCTCCTGGACGACGGGCATCAATGCCTTGTGCTCCATGTAAAGGCCGTAGATGTCCCGTACCCGCCGGGCTTCTTCTTCGTTGACGACCAGCCGCCCTCCCTTGCGATCCAGGTCATAGCCGAGGACCGGCATGCCTCCGACCCACTTGCCCTTCTTCCGTGCCGCGGACATCTTGTCCCTGGTCCGCTCCGAAATGATCTCCCGCTCGAACTGGGCGAAGGAAAGAAGGATGTTCAAGGTGAGCCGTCCCATGGAGCTGGTCGTGTTGAACTGCTGGGTGACCGAGACGAAGCTCACAGCGTGCTTGTCGAAAAGCTCCATGATGCGGGCGAAGTCGAGAAGGGAGCGGCTCAGCCGATCCACTTTGTAGACCACCACGCAATCGATGTCGCCGGCCTCGATGTCGGCGAAGAGTCTTTTGAGGGCGGGCCGCTCCATGTTGCCGCCGGTGAATCCTCCGTCGTCGTACCGCTCGGCGATGCACAGCCATCCCTCCTGCCGCTGGCTCGCGATGTATGCCTCTGCGGATTCCCGCTGGGCGTCGAGACTGTTGAACTCCTGTTCCAGCCCCTCGTCGGTGGATTTCCGGGTATAGACGGCGCATCGAACCGTCGCCCGCCGGTTTTCCACAGACTGGCGGGCTGGGGCACCGTTTCTTTCGTATTGTCTGCTCATCCGTTCCTCCCGTCCGCCTCGCCGTCCTGCTCCTGCGCTCCCTTGGATTCAACCAGCCCGAAAAAGAGGAAGCCGTTCCACTTGCTCCCGGTAGCCTCCAGGGCGAC
>JAAYUB010000147.1 GCA_012517875.1 Acidobacteriota bacterium
CCTGGAGCAGTCGCCGCCGCACCCCGAGACGCTGATCCCGCCCGGCGCCATCCTGGCCGGGCGCTACCGGATCCTCCGCCTCCTGGGCCGCGGCGGCATGGGCGAGGTGTACGAAGCGCTCGATCTGGAACTCCACCTCCGAGTGGCCCTCAAGACGCTGCGGACCGACCGCCTCGAGCGGGGCGTGTCCGTGGCCCGCTTCAAGCGCGAGATTCAGCTGGCGCGCCGGGTCACCCACCCGAACGTCTGCCGGATTTTCGACCTGGGCGTGCATCGCGCCGAGACGCCGTCGGCGTCACCCACAGCCGCCACGGTCTTTCTGACGATGGAGCTGCTGGAGGGCCCCACTCTGGCCCAGCGGCTGCGGAGCGGCGGGCGACTTGCTCCGGCTGCGGCCGGAGAGCTGCTGGCTCAACTGGCGGCCGCGCTGGACGCCGCCCATGCCGCCGGTGTGATCCACCGGGATTTCAAACCCGGCAACGTCCTGCTGGTCCCCCGACCGGGAGGCGGCGAGCGGGCGGTGGTCACCGATTTCGGACTGGCCCGCCCGGACGCCCCGGCGGGCGCCGACTCCGACGTCCAACCCACCGGCGCCGTGGGGACGCCTTTCTACATGGCGCCGGAGCAGCTGGAGGGGACGCCGGTCACACCGGCGGCCGACGTCTACGCTCTCGGCGTGGTGGCTTACGAGCTCGTCACGGGCACCCTTCCCTACACCGCCGACAACGCCATCGCCGCGGCGGTCAAGAGCCTGCGGGAGCCGCCGACGCCGCCCAGCCGACATGTCGCGGGACTGGATCCCGCGTGGGAGGCCGCCATCCTGCGCTGCCTGGCGCGCGATCCGGCGGCGCGGTTTCCGCGGGCCCGGGACTTCCTCACCGCTCTGGGCGTCCGAAGCACGGAATCAGCCGGTCCGCCAACGGCCGTCGGCGCCCCATTGCGTCGGCGCCGGCTGTGGCTGTACGCCGCGGCCACCGCGCTGGCGCTCGCCGGCGGCCTGTGCCTGTGGCGGCCGTGGGAACAGCATGCGGGCGGCGGCGGGGATCGGCCGCGGCGGGCGGTGGCGGTGTTCGACTTTCGCGACCTGAGCGAGGATGCGGGGTCGGTCTGGTTGTCCACCGCACTGGCCGAGATGTTTCGCGCCGACCTGGCCGCGTCGCCGGATGTCCGCCTCATCCCCGGTGAGAACGTGGGCCGCCTGGAACTGGAGCTGGCGCCTGCCGCCGGCGAGACGTTCTCCGTCGAATCCCTGGGGCATGTCCGCGACGCCATCGGTTCCGATCTGGTGGTGGCCGGCACATTCGCCGCGGCCGACGGACGGATCCGCATCCGGGCCGTGGTTCAGGAAGTCGCTTCGGGCGGCACCGTGGCCCGGCTGGATGCGGCCGGTTCCGAGTCCGACCTGTTCCGCCTGGTCGCCGGTCTGAGCGCGGAAATGCTCCGGCGGTTGCGTGCCCGTCCCGGCGGAGCGGACGGCGCCGCCCCGGCCCGGGCGGTCCTGCCCGAAGACCCCGAAGCCATGCGGCTCTTTGCCGAGGGACTCGCCCACCTGCGCCGCCTGGACGCCAAATCCGCCCGTGTCCCGCTGGAGCACGCCATGCAACGGGCGCCCGATCGTCCGGCGCTGCACCTGGCTCTGGCCGACGCCTGGACCGTACTGGGCCACGACGCCCGGGCGCGGGAGGAACTCCAGCAGGCGTTCGACCGGTCCGCCGGTCTGAGCCGCGAGGAGCGCCTGGTGATCGAAGCCCGCCTGCACGCTGCCCGCTACAAGTGGACCGAGGCGGTGCTGGTTTACCGCAGCCTCTGGACGTTCTTCCCCGACAATCTGGAGCACGGTCTGAGCCTGGCGGCCGTGCTGCGCGAATCCGGCCGGGGGGCCGACGCCCTGGCCACGCTGGAGCAGCTCCGGCGCCTGCCGCCCCCGGCGGGAACCGATCCGCGGATCGACCTGGCGCTGGCTGACGTGTTGGATCTGCTGGGCGACTACCACGGCCAGCTGGCGGCGGCCGGACGGGCGGCCGGGAGGGCCACCGCCGGGGGCAGCCGGCTCGTCCTGGCGCGGGCGCGAGTTCAGGAGTCGCGCGCCCGGCGGGGGCTCGGCGAATTCGCGGCGGCCATGGCCGCGGCGGACGAGGCACGCCGGATGTTCGCCGCCGGCGGCGACCGCGGCGGCGA
>JAAYUB010000148.1 GCA_012517875.1 Acidobacteriota bacterium
ATCGTGCTGGTGACCGGGCCGCTGTGGGCCCGGCCCGTCTGGAACACCTGGTGGACGTGGGACCCGCGCCTGACCTCGTCGCTGATCCTCTGGCTCATGTACCTGGTGTATCTCGTGCTGCGCGGCAGCCTGCCCGAGAGCCCCCGGATGCGCCAGTTCAGCGCCGTCTACGCCGTCGTCGCCTTCGCGGACATCCCCATCGTCTTCTTCTCCATCCGCTGGTGGCGCAGCATGCACCCGGTGGTGGTCTCCGGCCAGGGGATGAACCTGGAGCCGGAGATGGTCCATACCCTGATCGCCTCGTGCGTGGCGTTCACCCTGCTGTTCGCGCTGCTGTTCCGGATGCGCCTCGGGATCGAGTGGGCGCGGCTGGAGGCCCAGCGCCTGCGCCGGATTCTGCTCGAGAGGGAATGACAGATGAACGGCTACCTCTTTGCGGCCTACAGCTTCATCCTGCTGCTGCTCTTCGGTTACATCGTCGGCCTGCACGGCCGGCTGCGGCGGCTGGCCCGCGAGCTCGAAGCGCTCCGGCTGGCCCTCCGCGACGGGGAGGACGCCTGATGGGGATCGCCGGCTTCCGCTGCGGCGAATGCGGCGGGGAGAAATTTCCGGCGGGCGTCCGGCTCCTCCTGTGCCCAGCGTGCGGGGACAAGATCCATGCCGGCTGCTGGCCGCGCCACCGCGACCGCCACTTGGCGGCGGACCCCGGCGCCAAGCTGGACGCGGACGCGCGCCGCGGCACCATGGGCGACTACGGGATCATCCGCTGGGCGGATCCGCCCCCGTCCGGCCGCGGCGGCGACTGAATCGGACCCGCTCCCCCGCCGAGCATTTTTTTTGACAACGCCCGGCGGAGCATGTATATTAATTGGGTTTTTGCGAAACCCCGACCCACACCGCCACGATCAGAACTGGGATCATGAACTACTGGCTGACGCAATCATTTTCCGGCTACCTGTCGCAACACATGAACGAACTGATCGTCACCGGCATCGTCGTCTGCGCGCTGTTCATCGTGATCGTCTACCTGACCTTCTTCCGCCGGCGCCACGAGCCGGGCATCCAGCAGCTCATCGAGACCCAGTTTCTGGAAAAGACGCGCAATCTGCCCACGAAGGAAGAGATCCTCAACGCCATCGTCGAGTTCGACCGCTACCCTTCGTTCATCCGCATCCTGACCGCCGTGCTCAACCAGTTCACCATGGATTACCTGTACAGCTACGGCGAACTCGTCAAGGCTTTCAGCACCCTGGTGGACTTCCCCAAATCGGGTTTGGGCATCTCCGCCGCCCAGCGCGCCGCCATGATCACCATGGTGCGGGTGTTCACCAGTTCCGACTTCATCAGCCAGAAATGCGGTGAAGTCCTCGACGAGAATTTCGACCGCTTCATGGACGAAGCCTCCGCCAGTTGAGTGCGCCGTCTTGATCGCTCCATCCAGTTTCAGGGAACGCAACACTTTTACCGGGGGTTGCGTCCGGCGCGATCCAGCCAATCCCGACTCAGCGTCGCTTCAACTCGAGCGCGCACGGCAGCCGCACGATCGGAACAGGAGCAGCGATGAATGAACCCAAGCCCTTGCCGAACGGCACATCGACGCGCTGGTCGCCCTTTGTGCTCATGATAATTCTGGGATGCGCCGGCCTGCTGTTGGCGGCGGGCACCCGGCTGTGGGCGCTTTCCGCCCTGCCGGCGGGCTTGGCCTTCGGTTTTGTGCTCCAGAAGGGTGACCTGTGCGGGGCGTCGGCCTTCAGCGAAGTGCTGATGCTGCGGGACGCCCGGAAGCTGGGCGGCATCTGGTTGGCGATCGCCTGTTCCATGGTTCTGTTCGCCCTGGCCGGCCAGCTCGGCTGGATGCCGATCCAGCCGAAACCGTTCCTCTGGATGAGCTACCTGACGGGCGGCCTGGTTTTCGGCGTCGGCACCGTCCTGGCCGGAGGGTGCGTCAGCGGGTGTCTGTACAAGGCGGGCGCAGGCAATTTGAACTCGATCGCCGCGCTAATCTGCATGCCCTTCGGCATCGCCATGGTGGAGACAGGCCCGTTGGCGCCATTCGCCCAGTGGATGAAACGCTTCTCCATCAGCGGGGCCGACGGTCAGGCTGTTTCTCTGTCCACGCTGACGGGGTTTCCGTACTGGTTGCTTGCCCTGATTCTGTTCGGCCTGACCCTCAGCGTTTTTTGCCTGATGGGCCGGCGGCGGTCAGCGGATGGGCGCCGCCGCGGGTTTCGCGTTTTTCTCACCGGCCCCTGGCGGGCGTGGCAGGCCGGGATTGCGCTCGGCGTCGTCGCCCTGTTCGCGGCCGTCAGCGCCGCCGCCGCTGGCCGGTCGTACCCCATCGGTGTCACGCATGGCGTGCTCAACCTGCATCAGGTGATCACCGAGCGCAACCTCGTCCACGACTGGGGGGCGCCCGGGCCCGTCGTCAATCCCGGTGCCAAGCCGGCTCCGCAATCCGTCGGACAACTGCCGCCGGTCAAGCCGCCGGTGAAGAAAGTATCCTGGTGGCTGATCCTGGTGGTGCTCGGCACCCTATACGGCGCTTACGCCAGCGCCAGTCTGGCGGGTCCGGTTCGGTTGAAGGGCCGGGAACCTCTGGAACTGGTCGTGGCGATCGTGGGGGGATTGTTGGTGGGCGTCGGCGCGGCGTTGGCATCCGGCTGCGTGGTGGGCAACATCCTGTCGGGATGGGCCCTGATGAGCGTGGGCCTGGTTATGTTCGGCCTGGCGGTGGTCGTCGGCAACTGGCTGACCACCCACTTCTATCTGATGGGTGGCTCGCTCGCCGATCTCCCGCTGACTCTGGGCAAAATCTTCCGCCGGCGATAAGAGGCGACTCGTTCCGCGCCGTCCAACGGGTGCCGGCAATGGAAACGGCTCCCCGCCAAGGGAGCCGTCCGCACATCGTTCCATCGGTCAGGACGCGGGGCTCAGGAGCAGCCGCTGGTCTCGCCGCAGTTGGGGCACTTGTAGCAGGCGCCGTTGCGGACCATGATGGAACCGCACTGGAAGCAGGGGGGCGCGTCGGGCTGCAGCTCCAGCAGCAGCGGCTTCTGAGTGGCGGGCTCGGTCCGGGCCGCCTTCTTCGGCTCGGCGGCCGGCGCGGCGGCGGGCTCCTCGACGGGGATGATGCCCAGCTTCTGGTGCTCTTCCTCCGGGAGGAATTTCAGCGCCAGCCACTTGAAGATGTAGTCGAACAGCGACTTGGCGTATGGGATGTGCGGGTTGCCGGTGAAGCCGGACGGCTCGAACCGCGTGTGGGTGAACTTTTCGACGAGGACCTTGAGCGGCACGCCGTATTGCAGGGCCATGGACACGGCCGTGGCGAAGCCGTCCATGACGCCGGAAATCACGCTTCCCTCCTTGGCCATGACCACAAAGATCTCGCCCGGCGAGCCGTCCTCGTACATGCCCACCGTGATGTAACCCTCGTGGCCGCCGATGGCAAACTTGTGGGTGATGGCCCGGCGCTCGTCGGGGAGCTTCTTCCGGACCGGCCGGTAGACCACTTTCTCCTCGGCCGCCGGCTTGGTGTCGGCGGTGGTGGACAGCGGCTGGATCTGCTTGGAGCCGTCGCGATAGATGGCGATGGATTTAAGCCCCATCTTCCAGGCTTCCATGTAGGTCTGGGAGATGTCCTCCGGCGTGGACTCGTTGGGCATGTTGACCGTCTTGGAGATGGCGCCCGACAGGAACGGCTGGACGGCGGCCATCATCCGCACGTGGCCCATGTGGTGGATGGTGCGGTTGCCCTGCGCCGGTTTCAGCGCGCAGTCGAAGATGGCCAGGTGCTCTTCTTTCACGAGCGGGCACCCTTCGATGGTGCCGTGCCCCTCGATATAGTTGAGGATCTTGCGGACCTTCTCGTCGGGGTAGCCGAGGCGCGTGAGGGCGGCCGAGACGGTGCTGTTGACGATCTTGATGCCGCCGCCGCCGACGAGCTGCTTGTACTTCACGAGGGCCAGGTCGGGCTCGATGCCGGTGGTGTCGCAATCCATCATGAAGCCGATGGTGCCGGTGGGAGCGAGCACCGTGGCCTGCGCGTTGCGGAAGCCGTGCTGCTCGCCTTCCTGGATCACCTGGTTCCAGACCTCGCGCGCCTGCTTGTACAGTTCGGGCGAGACGTTCTGCGGGTCGATGTACTTGAGAGCGTCCCGGTGGTAGTGCATGACCTCGAGGAACGAGGTCTTGTTCTTCGGATACTGGGCGAAGGGGCCGAGCTGCTCGGCGATCTTGGCCGAGGTGAGGTACGCCTGACCGGTCATGATCGCGGTGATGGTGGCCGCAAAGTCCCGTCCCTGATAGCTGTCGTAAGGGAGACCCATGTACATGAGCAGTGCGCCGAGGTTGGCGTAGCCGAGGCCGATGGGGCGGAACTCGTGGGAGTTCCGGTCGATCTTCGGCGTCGGGTAACTGGCGGCGTCGACAATGATCTCCTGGGCGGTGAACACCACCTCGATGGCCTTGCGGAAGCTGACGGCGTCGTACTGCCCGTCCTCCGTGGCGAAGCGGAGCAGATTCAGGCTGGCCAGATTGCAGGCGGAGTCGTCGAGGAACATGTATTCGCTGCACGGGTTCGAGGCGTTGATGCGGCCGCTGCTCTTGCACGGGTTCCAGCGGTTGATGGTGGTGTCGAACTGGATGCCCGGATCGCCGCAGGCGTGCGCCGAATCGGCGATGAGGCGCATCAGATCGCGGGCCTGGAATTCGTGAACGACCTCGCCGCTGGTGATAGCCTTCGTCCGCCAGGGTTCGTTGTTTTCCACGGCGCGCATGAAATCGTCGGTCACGCGGACGGAGTTGTTGGCGTTCTGAAAGAAGATGGAGCTGTACGCCTCGCCGTCGATGGACGCCTCATAGCCGGCTTGCACCAGGGCCTGGGCCTTGCGCTCCTCCTTGACCTTGCACTGGATGAAATCGACGATGTCCGGATGGTCGATGTTCAGGATGACCATCTTGGCCGCGCGGCGGGTCTTGCCGCCGGACTTGATCACGCCGGCGAATGCATCGTACCCCTTCATGAACGATACCGGCCCTGAGGCGGAGCCGCCGCTGGCGAGCTTTTCCCGCGAGGAGCGGAGCGACGAAAGGTTCGTGCCGGTGCCCGATCCGAATT
This sequence comes from Acidobacteriota bacterium, assembly GCA_012517875.1. Taxonomy (NCBI): domain Bacteria; kingdom Pseudomonadati; phylum Acidobacteriota; species Acidobacteriota bacterium. The sequence goes on from JAAYUB010000148.1 coordinate 5,117, forward strand.
TGAAGAGCCGGCCTTCGGTCTTGGCCAGCTCCAGGATCGAGTCCATGGTGTCCTCGACCGAGTTGATGAAGCAGGCCGAACACTGGGGTTTCGGCTCGCAGCCCACGTTGAACCAGACGGGCGAATTGAAGGCGACCTTCTGGTTGATGAGCAGGTAGGTCAACTCGTCGGCGAACACCCGGGCATCGCTCGCTTCCTGGAAGTAGCCCAGTTCGGTGCCCCAGCCGGTGATGGTTTCCACCACCCGGCTGATGAGCTGCTTGACGCTGTACTCGCGGCTGGGCGTGCCCAACTGGCCGTGAAAATACTTCGAGGCGACGATGTTGGTCGCGGTCATGGACCAGTCGCTGGGCACCTCGACGCCCGGCTGCTCGAAGATCACCTCGCCCTTGCTGTTGGTGATGCGGGCATCGCGGGTTTCCCATTCCAATTCATCAAAGGGATGGCGGTTCTCTTGAGTGAAAAATCGACGGAACGTCAATCCTTTCTTTGGTTTAGACTGTCGTCGGGTGTTTGAAGCCGAAAGTTCCACAGCCACTTGCTTATCGAGTTCCATCCCTGAATCTCCTTCAGAAACATGCGTAGCCCGTAGGTTTAGCGCAATTGGTCAAATTATGGCGCATGTATCCGGGCATGTCAAACGAAAAGTACTATATTTTGTAGATATAAACGCTCCTGGCACAATATATTGTATCCCGTGGGCTACGTGTACTTTAGCGTTAACACGCTCTTCACAATCCGGCCAAACCCTTGCGGGGAGGACCGCTCCGCCGGGAACCCCGGCTGGCGAGGCTTTGATGCATATTGATCGCCGAATTTGTACTATAATCCACTGTTATTTTATGGAGCCGCCGGGACGGCAAGCATGCGGACCAAGCGGTGCCGACCGCCACCGGCCGTCGTGCGGGTGGGTGTGGCGCAGCAGGCGGTCCGCAACCACGTCGCCCCGATCGGGAGTCGCGGCACATCGCTGCTGCGAGGGTCACAGGTGAAACAGCTCATCGTGAACGCCGATGATTTCGGCGCCAACACCGGCGTCAACCGGGGCGTCCTGGCGGCGCATGAGGCCGGCGGGTTGTCCAGCGCCACGCTGATTGCGGCGGGTGAGGCGTTCGTCGAAGCGGCGGCCCTGGCCCGCACCGCGCCGGCGCTCGGCGTCGGCGTCCACCTCGTGCTGGCCGGCGGGCTGCCGCCGGTGGCCGTGCCGGCCGATGTGCCGACCCTGCTGAGTGCGGACGGGCGGCTCTGGCGGGATCTCGGAACGTTCGCCCGCCGCTGGGCTGCCGGCCGCATTGATCCGGCGGACGTTGAGACCGAGATCGAAGCCCAGCTCGACCGCGTGCGCGACGCCGGCATCACGCCCACCCATGTGGATGCTCACAAGCACGTGTTCGTGATCCCCGGCGTGATGCGCCGGGTGGCGGCCGTCTGCCGCCGTCGCGGCATCGGAGCCGTGCGCAATCCGTTCGACGCCGATCCGCTGGCGCCTGGACTGGCGCCGCCGGGCGCGTGGCGCCGGCGGCTGCTGCAGTGGCTGTTCGGTCGGTCCGTGCGGCTGGCGCAACCGGGCTGGCGGCGGGCGGCGGCCGGCCTGTGGACGCCCAACCGGTTTTACGGTGTGGCTGCAACCGGGCTCTGGACGGCCGGGTACCTGGAGCGGATCATCGCCGGGCTGACGAGCGGGTGTGCCGAACTGATGACACATCCCGGGATGCTGGATGAGTCGCTGCGCGCCAGCCGGACCCGGCTCAAGGAATCTCGGCAGGTGGAGCTGGACCTGCTGTGCGGCGCGCTGCCGCCGCTCCTGGCGCGACACGGGGTGACCCTGCGCACGTTTGCGAACCCGGGCGCGTAACCGCCGGCCGTGTGGCGCGTTCGCCCGCAGCCGCAGGAACATATCCCGCAGATATGGAGAACCGGAGGGCCGGGCGTCGGATCCCGGCCGGGCGCGGCTTCAGACGAGACGGCCGTCGGGGGCGCGCAGGTCGATGAATCCCTGGCGCTTCAGGTGATGGATGAACGCGGAGAGGCGCTCGGCGGCGGGCCGGACTTCGTCGCCGAACCGTTCCACCAGATCCTCGGCGATCTGGCCCACGGACCGGTTGCCGTCGCAGCGGCCCCAGACGAAGGAGCCGATGGCGTCCAGCTTGACCTGGACGTTGGGCTTGCGGCGCCGCGGCAGGAACAGCCTTCGGGCCCATGCCGACTTGAATCGCGGCACCTCGAGGGCCACCAGCTCCCCCTCCAGATTGATATGCCCCAGCCGCCGCAGCGGCACCAGCTCCATGAGATTATGTTCGGATTGCGCGCGTTTTCTGGCCATCGTGTCTCGCCCGTCTCCGGCAAATTTCACCAACGCCCCATTTCACCACAAAGCCGGCGGGAACTCAAAGAGAATGGGCGTCCGGCCGGCGAAAAAAAACGGGCGGGACCCGTGTCCCGCCCGGATCGGATCAGCAGGGCACCCCGCGGCTACATGGCCCGCGGCGGTGCCGGCTCGTCGGGGCTCCCGGCGTTGGACACCGGGACCTTCACCAGGTACCAGCCCACGAACAAGAACACCAGCAGGGTGGGGAGGAACTGGAGCATGGAGCCGGACTGCGTGAAGATGGCGGGTACGTTGATCTCCATAACCGCCAGGAAGGCGAAGAACAGGCCGATGAGCGCCTCGCCGGCGATCAGACCGGAGGCGAGCAGTACGCCGGTGTTCTCCACCCGCGCCGACTGGGCTTCGTTGAGCTTCTTGCGGGCGACGACCTTGTCGGCGATCCCGCGGATCAGGCCACCAAGGAAGATGGCGAATGTGGTCTCCAGCGGCAGATACATGCCGACGCAGACCAGCATCGGGCTCTTGACCCGCAGCAGGATGAAACCGATGGCCATGAGGATGCCGACGATGATGAGCGGCCAGGCCATGTCGCCGCCCACGATGCCCTGTGACAGGATGGCCATCAGGCTGGCCTGGGGCGCGGGATAGTTGGCCCCACCCAGGCCCGTGCCGCCCCGGGTAATGTCGCCCTGGTGGAGGATCCACAGCGGGATGAACATGACGCCGGCGGAGAGGATCACGCCGAAGAAATCGCCCACCTGCATCTTCCACGGGGTGCCCCCCAGGATGTGGCCCACCTTCAGATCCTGCAGCATCTCGCCGGCCACGGCGGCGGCGACACAGATCACCGCGGCCACGCCGAGCACGGCAGCCACGCCGGGTTCACCGCTCACGCCCAGCGCCACCATGAGCAGGGCGGCGACGATAAGCGTGGAGAGGGTCAGGCCGCTGATCGGGTTGTTGCTGGAGCCGATGAGTCCCACGAGGTAGCCGGAGACCGCGGCGAAGAAAAAGCCGGCGATCACCATGACCACGGTGGCCACCAACGCCGCGCCGATATGGCCGCTGAAATAGTAGTAGATGAAAAACGTGGCGATCGAGGCGAGAATGATGCCGATGAAGACCCACTTGAAGGGCATGTCCTTCTCGGTCCGGTCCTCGGCGGTGCCGCCGGTGGCGGCCTTGCGCACGTCGCGAACAGCGCGCCCCAGACCGGCGGCCAGGCTGTTGCGCATGCGGTACAGGGTGAAGGCGGCGCTCATGAGCATGCCGCCGATGGCGATGGGACGGACGATCTTGGACCAGACGCTGTTGGCGAGGACGATCCAGATCTGCTCCGCCCAGTGCGCCGGGTTGGGATCGGCCAGGAAGGCGTTCCAGTATTTTTGATCCAGCAGATCCTTGATCGCTTCCGGGTTCTTGGCCAGGGTGTCGGTCACCTGGGTCCAGAGGGCGGGGCCGAGGAAGTAGAGCAGCAGCGGCACGAACAGGCCCCAGGCCAGCAGACCGCCGCTGAAGTTCAGGGCCGCCAGCTGCGGACCGATGATGTAGCCGACGCCGATGTACGCCGGCGACACGCCGGGGGTCGAGATGAGCGCACCGCCGCCGGCCTGGGCGCTGCTGGCGGAGTTGATGCCCAGCAGCTTGTCCTTGAAGGCGACAAACGCCTCACCCTTGGAGGCGAACAGTTTGAACTCCTTGAAGAACTGGATGGCGGCGCCGATGCCCATGGCGGTGAACAGGAACTTGGCCCCGCCGCCCTTGGCACCGCGGCCGGCCTTGTGGATTTCGGAGGCGGCCACCGACTCGGGGAACGGCAGCTCCTTGTCTTCCACCATGACCCGCCGCAGGATGGTCACGAACAGAATGCCGATGAAACAACCCACCAGCATGATGGCGGTGGCCTCGAGGTAGTGGGACAGGGTCATGAAATCCCCCGTCCATACCCCGGCGATCATGAACGCCGGGATTGTGAAGATGGCCCCGGCGGCGACCGACTCGCCGATGGAGCCGACGGTCCGGGTGATGTTCTCCTCGAGGATACTGCCCTTGAACAGCTTCAACAGGGCCATGCCGATGACGGCGGCCGGGTAGGTCGCAGCGATGGTCATGCCGGCCTTGAGGCCGAGGTAGGCGTTGGCGGCGCCGAGGATCACCGCCAGCGGCAAACCGATGGCCATGGCGCGAAGGGTGAACTCCTTCATGTCCGTCGTCACAGGAACGTAGGGGACGTGCTTCTGATCGGCCATACGCTTCTCCTTGGTGGAGTGGATGAAACGGGATGAGTAAACTGGGCTAGTGTAATGCAACCGCCCGCGAAGATCAATTGAATTTCCGGACGGATACCATCCGAACCGCCCGCCGGCGGAGGATTCCCGGCAACGGGTTTGGCGAAGCAGGCGGCCGCAGCCTACGATTTGAGGGTGACGACTGCCGTCCGGTCGCCGATCTCGATCTGCTGCAAGCGCTCCGGAAGACGGAAGCCGTAGTCGGGGTCGTACTCGACGCGGGGCAGGCTTTTCCGGAGAAAGGGAATCACCAGGGCGGGCGGCACAGGGAGCCGGCCCATCTGAATGGACTCGATCTGGACGTAGCACCGGTTGATGATGTCCCGGGTGGGGGTTAGACGGACCTGCAGCGTCCCGGTGGTCTTCAGGAGGTCGGGGAACGCGTCGCGCTTGTCCGCGGGCAGGTGGTCGTGGACCGCCTGGCCGTTGATGCGGCAGACCAGATCCACCCGATCCGGCGTCAGGCGGGCCACGGCGCTTTCCAGCCCACGGGCCGGCAGGTCCTGGCGCTGGAGCTCGTACTGGAGCTGCTCGTTGATCTCCTGTTCGGTCAGTCGCCAGGTCGTCTCGCCGGCGCTCGGCGCAGCGGACGGAGCCGCCGCGTCGGCGGCGGGAGGCGCCGCGTCGGCGCCCCGCAGGGACTGCGCGAGCTGCTCCACTTTCTCCACCCGTCGGGGCGGCGGGGGTTTCAGTTCTGTTAAATCGGGCGCGTCCAGGATCGGCCCCAGCAGGTCGGCCGGACGCGGCAAAAAGAGAAGCGCCGCACCCACGGCCAGCACGGCCAGGCCGGCCAGACCGGCCACGATCAACAGGATCTGTTTCACGGGTTTATTCATCGGAGGCGTCCTCGGGGGTCGGGCCGGCAGCGGTCGTGTCCGGTCGATGTTCCAGACCGCGGATGATGGCGTCGACGCGCTCCGCCTTCTCCTCGGCGTCGTCGTAGAAGAAGAGGAATTTGGGCGTGTGCTTCAACCCCAGGCTCGCCGCGGCCTGGGAGCGGATGAAGGGCGCGGCGTGCTCCAGGGCGTGCAGCACGTCGGGGCGCTCTTCCGGCGGACCGTCATTGAGCACGTACACGCGGCAGGTGTTCAGGTCCGGCGCGAGCCGGATGCGGGTGACGCGGCAACCGATCAGCCGCGGATCATCCATCTCGAAGGGAATGATGCCCTCCAGTTCCTCGAACAGGAGCTCGGAGATGCGGGCCATGCGGATCGATGGGTCGGTCATGATGGAAGTCCTGCGGCGGAGAATTCCAGCAAACAGCTATGGATGATCCTTCCCCGGAAAAAGATGAACATGGCGAGTCCGTTTCGTCCCGGATCAGACCCCGCTCAGGAGCCGGTCAGCCAGGAACCCGGGCAGGTTCGAAAGCTGGATCCGCCGGACGGTCTTGCCGATGTCGTACGGGATCTTGAGGAACGTAATCACGGCCCGGCCCGTGTCCAGGACCACGCAGGAGGCGCGTGGGTCGTAATCCCGCGGCTGCCCGACGGAGCCTGGGTTGATCAGGTAGCGGGTCTGGCCGCTCAGGTCGAGCTTGGCCTCGAAGCGGTCGCGCGGGATGAAGTAGTAGAACGAGGAGTTGCGTTCCTCCAGCACGAAGAGGCCGGGCACGTGGGTGTGTCCGAACAGGCAGATGGTGGTGTCGAAGCACTGGAAGCTCAGGTAGGCGTCGTTCTCGTAGAGGATGTAATAGTCCTCATCCATGGGCGAGCCATGGCAGATGGTGATCAGCGGATCCACCCGCAGCGGCCCCGCGGGCAGGGAGCGGACGTACTCCAGGCTGCGGGGGTTGAGCTGCTCTTTCGTCCACATGGCGCTCAGCAGGGCGTTGGTGTTGAAGTTGTCGCCGCTCTCCACGCCGGAACACACCTTGTCGTGATTGCCGCGGATGATGGCCGTGGGCTTGAGCCGCCGGACGCGCTGGACCACTTCGTTCGGGGTGGCGGCGTAGCCGATGAGATCGCCCAGGAACAGCAGATGGTCGTACTCGGGCACGTGGGCCAGGACGGCCGCCAGCGCCTCGAGGTTGCTATGGATGTCCGACAAGATGAGATAGCGCATCGTTGTGAGCCGCCTCGGCCGCACTATATCACAGGCGCCGGCCGGCACCAACCCCGTATCCGGCGGGTGGCGGGCGCGTGCGACTGCCGGTTGCCAAGCCGGGCGGGGATGAGTATGATGGAGCCACGTTCGCACCGCTTTGCAAGGAGTGGGTCGCATGAGGAGAATTCTGCTGAGCAGCCTGTGGCTGGCCTTGACCGCCGTCGCGGTTTGGGGCGCCGATGCCGCCGTGACCGAATCGTCCACCGGCAAGAGTTTCCCGGTCTCGCGCCGGGTGGCCACCGACGCCGGGGAGATCGAAGTCGCCTGCGTGGGCACCGGTGTCCGCACCAAGTTGGTGATCAAGGTGTATGCGCTGGGTTTCTATGTCGAGGAGGCGTATCGCCAGAAGGTCCGTCCCGGCTGGCAGAAGCAGGCGCCCACCATTGATCGGCTGCAGGAAACGCCCGCGTTTTTCGACAGCCTGCTGCGCGACGCCTACGTTCGGCAGTTCGAGCTCCAGTTTGTCCGGGAGGTGGAGGCGGACAAGATCCAGGACGCGTTCGGCGAAGGGATCGCGGACAACCTGCCGGAGATGAAGAGCAATCCGCAGGTGGCGGCCGACGCCCGCCGGTTCATCGGCTGGTTCAAGAACACGGCCAGGGAGAACGACCGGCTGGTCATCACCATCGCCGCCGACGGCACCATCACCGCACACCAGAACCAGACCGAGCTGGGCCGGCTGAAGAATCCGGTGCTGGCCCGGGGAGTGACCGGCATCTGGCTCGGGCGGAAGTGCATCTCCGACAGTCTGAAGGAGGGTCTGGTCACGCGGTTCTACCGCTAGCGTGCGGCCGCGGCCGTCTCATATGGAAACGGTGTGTTCAGGCGCCCGGCCGCCGGTTGGCGGCCAGGCAGGGCGATCAGATGTTCAGGGCGGCCTGGAGCCGAGCGAAGGTGGTGGCCAGGTCTTCGGGGAGGACGCGGGTCTCGCCCATCGTGGACACGAGGTTCGAATCCCCCACCCACCGCGGGATCAGGTGCAGGTGAAGATGTCCGGCGACTCCGGCGCCCGCACACTTTCCCTGGTTCCAGCCGATATTGAACCCCTCCGGTCCGTAAGTGGTTGCGATGACCCGCTGCAGTCGCTGGGCCGTGGCGATGAGTTCCGTCGTCTCCGCCGGGCTCATTTCGTGGAAGGCGGCGAAATGCCGATACGGCACGACCATGCTGTGACCGGAGGTGTAGGGGAAGCGGTTCAGCACCACGTAGCAGTATTCCCCCCGGCTCAGCACGTACTCCTCGCCCGCCTGGAGTCGGGCCAAGCGGCAGAACACGCATACATCATCCGTGTTGTGATGTAATCCGGCGATGTAGGCGTAGCGCCAGGGGGTCCAGAGAAAATCCATGCGTCACGAATTGATCAGATCCCGCAGTTCCTTGCCGGGTTTGAAATAAGGGATTTTTTTGCCGGGCACGTTGACCGTCTCGCCCGTCTTGGGGTTGCGTCCCTTGCGGGGGCCGCGGACCCGAATCTTGAAACTGCCGAAGCCGCGCAGCTCCACCTTCTCGCCGTCCTGGAGGGAGTTGATGATGCTGTCCAGCACGGTCTGAACTACCACGCTGGCATCGTGTTTGGTGAGGCTGGATTTTTGGACCAGTCGGTTGACAAGTTCCGCTTTAGTCATGAAGACCTCCCGAGGGATATAGAATGGGATGTGGGATAACCCTAACAGAAAACGGCGTTTTTGTCCACACGAAAATCGCCGGAGCGGGCCGGCGGGCTCATGAGACGGGACTGGTCAGGATGGGCATGACGGGGACGTCGCTGGGAATCTGGCGGGCGCTGAGGCTGATCCGGCGGTCGGCGGGATTGAGCTTGAGGAGGCGCACGCAGACCGGTTGGCCCACCCGGGCGAGGGCGGTGGCTTCGGGCGGGCAGCCTTCCGGAAACTCGCTGATGTGGCAGAGGCCTTCGAGTCCCTCGTTCAGTCGGATAAAGGCGCCGAAATCCACGATCCGCGTCACCACGCCGTGTACCAGGTCGCCGGGCTGATGGCGATCGAAGAACTTCTCCCACACGTTTTCCTCGAGTTGCTTGAGGCCGAGGATGAGCTTTTGGGCGGCCGGATTGAACTCCAGCACCACGGCCTGGAGCCGGGTACCGACGACGCGAGCCGGATCGAGCGGCTGATGGATCCAGCTGAGGTCCGACCGGTGGATCCGGCCGACGACATCGGGCGCCGCCTCCACGAGAAGGCCGTATCCGTCCACCGCGCAGACGCGCACCTCCAGGCAGTCGCCGGGCTGGCATTGCGGCTGGAGCTGTTCCCACGGGTTGGGCAGCATCCGCTTGATGCTCAGCGAGAGGCGACGGGCCTGGACGTCGAGGCTGAGGATCTGGAGCCGGACCCAATCGCCCGGCCGGTACCGTTCGCGATACGAGCAATCGAAGGGATTCCAGGAAATCTCGCTGCGGTGGAGCAGCCCCTCGATGCCGTGCTCCACTTCCACGAACAGCCCGTACGGGGCGTAGCTCTGCACCCGCCCGGTGACCACGGTGCCCGGCGGGATGCGCTCGGCGGCCGTTTTCCACGGATCGGGCTCGAGCTGCTTGTAGCCGAGACTCACCTTGTTGCTTTCGGGGTCGTGATGGAGGACCATGACCCGAATCCGCTGGCCCAACTGGAAATGGTCCGCCGGGTGATGCACCCGGCCCCAGGAGATATCGGTCTTGTGCAGGAGCCCGTCGAGTCCGCCCAGGTTGAGGAACACGCCGTACTCGGTGATGTTCTTGACCGTGCCCTCCAGAATCTGGCCGGGACTCAACTTGGCCAGAATCTCCTGGCGGAGGCGCTGCTGGCGATCCTCCAGCAGCGCCCGGTGCGACACCACGATGTTGCGCCGCAGGCGGTTGAACTGGAGCACCACCAGCTCGAACTCCTGGTTCACCAGCCGGTACAGGTCCCGGACCGGGTGGAGGTCGATCTGCGACCCCGGCAGGAAGGCGCGGACGCCCACATCCACCATCAGGCCGCCCTTCACCACCTCGACCACCCGGCCGCGGATCGTCCGGCGATTGAGGTAGCATTTCTCGAGGTCCTCGTAGATCTTGTTCTGGCCGGCCTTCTCGTACGACAGCAGGATATAGCCATCGGCATCCTCGGTACTCTCGACCACCGCCTCGATGAGCTGTCCGGGAGCGATGGTGTCAAAGATCGGCTCGTGCTGGATCTGCTCCAGGGGGATCTTGCCCTCGGACTTGTAATCAATGTTGACGTAGACGAAGTTGTCCTTGACGGACAGGACGGACCCGCTGACGAGGTTGCCGGGCCGCAGTTCGGCCTGTGCCTGTTCGAAACTGTCCAGCAACGACTGGAAATCTTCGGTTTCGAATCCGTCGCTGGAACTGTCCGACCGATCCCATGGGATGGGCTCGCGGTGCATGTCAGCAGGCGCCTCCGCGCGTGGTCTGGCCGCGGTTGCCTGAACGGAGATACCGGGAGGAAAAGACGTGCAGAATCAGCTGGGGTTGAACGGTTAATAAAGGCATCCGCACAGCTCATGAACAAGAAGTCGCCCACTTATACGTTAGCGAACGGAGCCTTGTCAAGCCGGAAATGCCGTCAGCCCTCGTCGGCGCTGAGGAAGAGCGCGAGCAATTCCACCTTGCACTGGTAGACGTCCAGGAGTGTTTCCCAGGTCTGCGGCGTGGCGCGACCGCCGGCGATGGTCCGTTCCCGATCCTCGATCAGCTGGTCGAGTTGGGCCATCTCCGACTGGATGGGTTGCCGGAGTTCGGCCGGCGCCAGCGGCAGGAGCCCCGAAGCCTGGGCCTCGAGGAAGGCCAGGGCGTACTGGTATTCCTGCCGGGCATCGGCCAGGGGTTGGACAATGGCCTGCTGGGCGTGGCCCGGTGCGGGGGCCGCGTCCGGCGGCAGCGCGCGCCACGTCAGTCCGGCAGCCAGCAGGATCAACGCGGCGGCGGCGGCCCAGACCGGACGGCCTGGCCGCAGACGGCGGTCACGGCGGAGCAGCCGCTCGGACTCGGCCTGCCGCCGGATGCGCTCGGCCAAGCCGGGGGGAAACTCCGCCGCGGGGAGCCGGGCCAGTGCATCGCGCAGGGCGCCGAGCTCGGCTGCCAGGTTTGCACAGGGGGCGCAGGACGCCAGATGCGCCTGGACGGAGGCGGCCTCTTCCGGCGGCAAATCGCCGTCCAGCCAATGGGACAATCGCGCTTTCGTCTCGGCGCACGGGTTGCGGTCGTCGGATCTCATGGCGCTTCTCCTTGCAGCAAGTCGCGCATCTGCATCCGGGCGTGGTGCAGCTGGGACTTGGAGGTGCCCACCGAGATGTCCAGGATCTCGGCGATCTCTTGGTGGCGGAGCCCCTCGACATCGTGCATCAGCAGCACCGCCCGGTAACCGGGCGGCAGCCGTCCGATGGCCGCCTCGAGGTCCAGCCGACGCTGCAGCGCCGGCGCCGCGGAGGCGATGCGCAGCGCGGCCATGTCGCCCTCAGCCGCTTCGGAGGCCGGGGGCTGCCGGCGGAACTCCGAGATGATCCGGTTCACGGCCACACGGTAGATCCAAGTGGACAGTGCGGCCCGCCCGTCGTACTGCCGGATCTTGCGGAGCAGCAGCAGGAACACCTCCTGGGTAAGATCTTCGGCGATGGTCGGGTTGCCGCTCATGCGCCGGGCCAGGTTGAAGATCCGCGAGCCGTACCGCTCGAGCAGCTCGCCAAAGGCGCCCTCCTCGCCGCGGACAATCCTGTCCACCAGGTTCAGATCCTCGGACCGGTCGGGCACGGGCCGCGAGAAGTGTTCCATCGCCAGACTCACGCTTGAGCTGAGCGCCGGGATCGTGCGCATCACATCTGTTGAGACGAGCGGACGCAGACGGATGGTTGTACCGATGCCGGCAGCTTCATTTCATCACACCGGGCGTCAAATGGAAACTTGAATCTGGCGGGAGATATGGTGAAATAGGGCAGCGTCAAACCGGAGGTGCGCTCCTCATGCGGATCGCTGAATGGATTCAGGCCACGATCGCACCGCCCATCGTGGACATCTACGCACTCGCCCGGCAGTATGACCGACCCGGGCAACCCCTCATCAACATGGGCCAGGGCATCCCCGACATGATGCCGCCGGCCCCGTGCCTCGCGGCGCTGGCAGACCGGCTGGCGGATCCGGCGCTCCACCGCTACGGCCCCGACCAGGGTCTGCCTGAGCTGCGGGAGGCGCTGGCGGCCGACTACCGCCGCCGCCTGGGCGTCCGGCTGGACCCCGAGCGGGAGATCATCATCACCGCCGGGGCCAACCACGGTTTCGTCCTGGCCCTGCTGGCCCTGGTGCAGCCGGGGGAGCGGGTGGTGCTGGGGGCTCCCTACTATTTCAACCACCTCATGGCGCTGCAGCTGCTCGGCATGACCGGCGTGGAATGGCCGCTGACCGTGCGGGGCGACCGCTTCGTCCTCGATCTGGATGGCTTGGCGCCGCGGCTGGCGGCCGGCGCGGCGGGCGTTGTCTGCGTCAATCCGAACAATCCCACCGGCGCGGTGTTCGGTGCCGAGGACATGAGCGGCGTGATGGCCGCCTGCGTCCGGCGGGGCGTCCCCCTGTTCTACGACGAGGTGTACAGCCTGATTGCGTTCGGCGAGGAACCGGCGGGCCACCCGTACGCGTTCGCAGGCGGGCGGGAGCACACGATCATCCTGGGCAGTTTCTCGAAGTTGTTCGGACTGACCGGCTGGCGGGTGGGCTATATCATCGCCCCGCCGCCGGTGGTGGAGCAGATGATGAAGGCGCAGGACACCACGGTGATCTGCGCGCCGGTCGCCGGCCAGGCGCTGGCGGCGGAGTGCCTGCGGCGCTGTCCCGACTATCCGGCCGCATACTGCCGGGAACTCGGCCGCCGCGTGCGCCGCTTGTCGGCGGCTGTCTGCGACATCCCGGCGCTGACGTGGCGGGAGCCGGCGGGCGCTCTGTTCACCATGCTGCCCTACCGCCATCCGGAGCCGTCGCGGCAGCTCGCGGCGCGGTTGGTGCGCGAAGCCGGGGTGATGGTGATCCCCGGCGCGGCGTTCGGCGCGTCGGGTGAGGGCCATCTGCGGATTTCGTTCGGGTCCAGCGACGAGGCGACGATTGCGGAAGCGGGGCGTCGGCTGGCGCGCTTCTTCACCGAGGATCGAAACCGGTCGGACCGAAACCGAACCGCGGCCCCTGGGGCCGGGGGCCGGCAGGCCGAGGACCTTGGGGTGGGCGGGGCCCCTGGGGACGCGGACCCTTGTTGAAGTCGCCGTGGTTCGGCCGGAACGGTTTCTTCTCGGGGCGCTCGCGGACCGGCTGGCGGTAGCGGAAATCTTCCTTGGGGATGGCATCCACCACCGCGTGCCGCAGGACCAGGATGGACACGTACCGGTCCAGCTTCAACTCAAAATCGAATTCCGTCGTCCAGTTGACGGCGCCCTCGAAGATTTCACCGGTGTACAGGGTGATCCGGACCGGTTCCTGATCCTTGATTGCCGAGAGGTCGGCCTGTTTGCGCTCCGACGGCTTGTAGGCGGGCTTCTCCTTGACGTCCGACACGAACGGGTCGCGCTTGATGTACTCGGGCAGCAACCGGTGGATGCGGGAGTTGTAGATGAAAGCGGTGTCGATCTTCTCCAAATAGCGCAGCCGGCCGCGGCACAGGATCAGGGTGTTGTACTTGCGGACCTTGAGCACCTTGCCCAGCACCACGCCCTTGTCGAACGTGCGGAAGGCCATCACGTATTTTTTCTTCTTGGCCGAGAGCAGCCAGCGCACCCCGAGGTTGAAGACGGGGCGCTCCAGGCTCTTGGCGTAATCCATGGTCCATTTTTCCTTGAGAACCATCTTGGCCGAGTAATAGGCGATGTTGTGCTCCCGGGCCAGAGCCTTGATCGCGTTTTTGTCAATTTTTGCCATCGGTCTCCCCGCCCTTGGAATCTCAGGCAGCAGACAGCGGTTCAGATGGAGATGAGTGACTCGAATTCGGGGATCTGTTCCTTCAGTTGACGTTCGATGCCGTACTTGAGAGTCATCCGGGCGCCGGCGCAATGGGCACAGTGCCCCGTGAGGCGGACCTTGGCCGAGCGGCCGATGATCGCCACCAGCTCGACTTCTCCTCCATCCCGTTGCAGGAACGGCCGCACCTGTTCGATGACGGCTCGAACCCGGGCATCGAAATCATCCATCCCGCATCTCCATGCATCCTGCGCAACAGCCCGCGGGGCTCGCGCGTGCAACACGAAAGTATTAGAATCAAATCCCTCCGGCGAGTCAATATAAAAGATTGTCGGGTGGGCCGGGCTGGATTATAGTTGAGCCTGAGTGAGGAGCGCGATGCGTCGTTCGTACTTCGTCCAAATCGCCGGGTTGCTGATCGGGGCCGTGGTGTTCTGTCTGGGTGACGTGGTCGTGTACCGCAACGGCTCCAGACTGGAGGTCCGGGACCTCAAGATCGGCGACCAGACCGTCTCGTACAGCATCAAGGGGATGACGGCTACCGTCCCGGTCCGGTACATCGATGTCGAGGCGACGCGACAGGCCAACGCCGAACAGGAGGCGGAGCGCGCCCTCAAAGCCCAGGCTGAGGCGGAGGCGGCCGCCCGGCGCCGGGATGCCGCGGCTGCGGCAACGCCGGACGCCGGCGGTGCCGTCCTCGGCGACATGGCCCGGCGCAGCCTCAGCGACGCAGACGTCCAGAAGCTGCTTGATAAATGGGTCAAGCGCCACGCAGACAAGAGCCGCGAGGAGATCACGTCGGCCGGTCCGGGCGGGCTGACATCCGCCCCTGTCGGCGCGTTCCGGTTGCCGTTTTTCATCGAATCCGGCGTGATGATGATCCATGCCCGGGTCAACGATCAGGACGGCGTCCCCTTCTGCTTCGACACGGGCGCGAGCTGGACCACCGTGACCCCCGAACTCGTCCGCCGCGCCGGCATCCCGGTGGACTTCGACACCTGGACCATGGCCCAGACGGGCAACGGCATGACGAGAGTGTACCTCGGCATGGTGGACCGGCTGGTGGTGGGCGACCTCGAAGTCCGCAACCTCCCCGTGACGGTGGCGGAGAACTGCACGGTCAACCTGCTCGGTCAGAACCTGCTGCAGAATTTCAAAGTGTCGTTCGACTACCAGGCCCGCGTGATCACCCTGGCCCGGTAATCCCCGTGCGCAGCGGACCCGCCGCGTCTCTCAAACTCTTCAGGTGCCCCCGTACCCCACCTTGACCGAATCGCCCTCGACGATGACCGGCACGATGCGCCGGTTGCCGTTGCGCTGCAGCATTGCGGCCATGTGCGCATCCGAGTCGAAGACGTTCCGGTAGATCACGTGGTAACCCTGCGCCGCGAAATCCCGCCGGGCGGCGTCGGTATACGGTCAGGTGTCCTTGCCGAAGATCACCACGCGGTGTGCGTCCATGTTGCAGCCTCCTGCCGTCGGGCTTTGGGTGCGCGCGGCCCGGCGCGCGGATCCAGGCATCCGCTCACGCCGGATCGGCAGTGGGGTCCGGCAGCCGATCCAGCGCGTTCCGGTAGGCGTCGTGAGTGGCGCGGTCGAAGAGCACGAAACGGACCCGTCGGGGCCGCCCGTTGGCGTGCAGACACTGGGCCACGGTCTGCAGGGCGATCGCGGCGGCGGCGGCGACCGGATAGCCGAACGCCCCCGTGCTGATGGAGGGGAACGCCACCGTGTCGAGTCCCTCGTCGGCCGCCAGTCGCAGGCAGGACCGGTAGCAGGCGGCGAGAAGCTCCGGTTCGCCCGCGCCGCCGCCCCGCCACACGGGACCGACGGTGTGGATCACCCGCCGGGCCGGCAGGCGCCCGCCGGTGGTGGCGACCGCCTGGCCTGTGGGCAGAGCGCCGATCCGGGCGATGATCCGACGACAATCGTCGAGAATCGCCGGGCCGCCGGCCCGGTGGATGGCGCCGTCGACTCCCCCGCCGCCCATCAGGCTGGAGTTGGCTGCATTCACGATGGCGTCGGCGGCCATCCGGGTGATGTCGCCCTGCGACAGCTCAAGCACGCAGTCTCGGATCCGCCGGCTGGCTGTTGCTGGCGTCATGGCTCGCCCTCCGGCACCTGCGCGCCCGTTTCGGTTGCCGCCGGCGGGTTCAGGATGGTTCCGATCAACCGGAGGAGCGCGACGGCGTCCACCGGCTTGTGCAGAAAGCCCCGGCAGCCGCGGCGGAGCATCTGGTAAACGGACGCGTCCTCACCGTAGCCGCTGAGCACGACCACCGGCACGTCCGCCCGGATCGACTGAATCTCCGCCAGAGCCGCATCGCCCGATTTGACCGGCATGTTGATGTCCAGGATGACACAGTCGATGTCGTCCGCATGGTCCTGAAACACGCGGACGGCCTGTTGCCCGTCGGCGGCCTCAAGGATGTCCGCCCCGGCGGTACGCAGCAGGCGATTGAGGAAGAGTCGGTTGAGACTCTCGTCATCGACCACGAGCAGGCGCCGCCCGGCCAGCGGCAGCGCCGCCTCCGGACCGGCGTCGGCTGCGCTCTCCGCCGCGGCGGGAGCCGGCGCGTCGGTAGCCGGCAGAAAGATCAGCACTCGGGTGCCCCGGCCGGGCTCGCTGTCCAGATAGATATATCCCTGATGGTTCTTGACGATACCATAGACCGTGGCCAGGCCCAGGCCGGAGCCCTGCCCCTGGGCCTTGGTGGTGAAGAACGGATCGAACACCCGGGGCAGGTTTGCCGGGTCGATGCCGGTGCCGGTGTCCGCGACCACCAGGCGGATGTATCGGCCCGTTTTGAGCACATGGGTGTCGCGCACCAGGTCGCCGTCCACATTGACGGATTGGGTCTCCACCCGGATGCGGCCGCCGTCGGGCATGGCATCGCGGGCGTTGAGGAACAGGTTCAGCAGGACCTGCTCCATCTGGGTGCGGTCGCCCCGCACCCAGAGCGGCCCGGCGTGGAACGCCCGTTCGAATTCGACGGTGTACGGGATGGTCCGGCGCGAGAACGTGATCACGGAATCGATCGCCTCGTGAAGATCGAACACCTGCACGACGTACTTGCCTTTGCGGGCGAAGCCGAGCAGCTTGCGGGTCAGCACGGTGGCCCGCGCGGCGGCCTCCTCGATCATGGCCAGGTCGCCCTGGAGCGGCGAGTCGGGCGGCACCTGCATCCGGACGAGAGACGTGTAGCCGGTGATACCCTGCAGAATGTTGTTGAAGTCGTGGGCGATGCCGCCGGCCAGAGTGCCGATGGATTCGAGTTTCTGGTAATGAACCACCTGCTCCTGCAGGCGCTTGGTTTCCGTCAGGTCCACCAGGTTGGCCAGAATCGCCGAACGACCGTTGAACGTGGTCACTGTGGCCCGGATCAACACCGACCGGACGGTGCCGTCGCCGCACACGAACCGCGTTTCGTACTCGTGGGGCAGGATGTCTCCCGCGTCGCGCAGCGCCATATTCCGCTGCAGGATGGGAATATCCTCGGGAAAGACGAACCGGATGACTTCGGTGCCGAGGATCTTGTCCGGCGGATGACACAGCAATTCGGTGATCACGGGATTGATGTACACAACACGCCAGTCCTGCAGGATGCAGATGCCCACCAGCGAACCGTCCACGAGATGGCGGTATTTCTCCTCGGATTCGGCCAGCTCGGCGGTCCGGGCCTGAACCATCCGCCGCAGCTTGTCACGCTCGGTCCGGTCCAAATGGATCTTGTATGCCGCGAAGGTGCCGATGACCGCGGACACGCCGAGCAGGATCAGCAGGAAGAACCAGACGGTACTCGTGAAGGGAGGGCTCACCTCGACGACCAGGGCGGGCGTTTCTCGAGAGACCACCCCCCGGGCGTTGACGGCACGGAGGTGGAAGATCATCTGACCCGGCGGCAGGAAGGGATACACCACGTGCCGGTCGTCGGTGGGCGGCTGCCAGACGGAGTCCACGCCCTCCAATTGATACTGGAAGGTGTTGCCCGCCTCGTTGAGGAAGCTCAGGCAGTCGAACCGGATCGTCAGCCGGTCATCATGATTCAGATGCAGGCCGGCGGCGGGGGGGGGCAACTCGGTCTGGTTGATGGTGACTCCGGTGATCCGGACGCGGGGCGGGGCCGAGAAGGCCGCCATCTGGGGTCGGTAAACCAGCAGGCTCCGGCTGGTGCCGAAATAGAACGCGTCGTCACTGTCGAGCAGGAAGCAGCGCTTGTTGGTGATCTCGGTGAACGGCAGTCCGTGGACGGCGTTGAAGTTTTCGAACCGGTCGCCGGCCAGCCGGGCGATGCCGCGGCTGGTGCCCACCCAGAGCTGTCCGTGCCGATCGTGCTGGAGCGCCCACACGTTGGCGTTGGCGTCCGGTAGAGCGACGCCCATCGGCGCGAAACGGCGGCCGTCCCAGTGGTAGATGCCCCGTCCGACGGTGCCGATGTAGATGTCGTCGTCGGCGCGCCGGGCGAAGCAGGTGACATTGACATCGCCGAGGATCGGTTGGGGCAGGTACCGCCACCGGTCATTATTGCGGCGGGCTTCGAATACGCCGTAGTCGGTGCCCACCCAACAGCGATCCGCGCCGAAGAGCAGCAGATCGAAGCAGGCGTGGCTCCGGAGGGCGGCCGGCGCCTCGACGGTCGCGAGTTCTGGCGGCCGACCGCAGTACAACCCCCGATCGGAGGCCATGAGCAGGCTGCCGTCGGGCAAAGGCTGCAGGCAGTACACGAACAAGTCTGTCGGTTCGGGCCGGTTGAGGGCCGCCTGAACCCGGCGACCCTGCAGCCGGTAGATGCCGTGATCCGTCCCCAGCCAGAGCGCATCGGATCCGACCGGAACGATCTCGGTGACGGTCCGGTCGGAGAGCAGGGTGTCCCGCTCCACCCCGTCGGCGCCGAGTGCCTGCAGACCGGCTTCGGTGCCCACGAGAACGCGCCCGCGCCAGCGGTGGACCGCCCAGATCAACTCGGACGCCAGACCGTCGGCGACGCCGTAGTGGCGGATGCTGCGGTCGGTAATCTTGTCCACGCCGCTGTCGGTGCAGAGCCAGACGATATCCTCGTAATCAACCATCACCCGGTACACCCAGCGGTTGGATAATCCGTCAGCCACGTCGAGCCGGCGAAAGGGCGCGCCGGGAAATCGGTAGTAGACGCCCGTCGACGCCGCCACCCAGATGGTGCCCTGGCGGTCGATGGCCGCGTCCAGGTAAATGGTGTCCGGCCGGGAGTCCGGACGAATGTCGGTGCACCGGCCGTCGGCGTTCAGCAGGGTCAGGCGGTCGGGCCGGCATAGCAGGAGCTCGCCGGTCGTCGCATGGTGGAAAATGCTTCGGACGGTGCTGCGACCCGGGCCGTTGACCTGGGGAAGCGGTGTCAGTTGTCCCGCGCGCAGCCGGCTCAAGCCCGCCTCGCCGCCAATGTACAGCGAATCGTGGGAGGCGACGGCCACACTGTGCAGGACGTCTCCGTGCGGGCGGTCGGCTTGCGACAGCAGGCGCTCCTGATCGCCGCGGAGTTCCACGAGGCCGCGGTTGGTGGCAAAATACAGCGTGCCGTCGGTCAGCTCGGCGATGTCCCGTACCGATGGCGTCTCCCGGAGCGTCCGGAAGGTGTAAGGCGTGAACCGCGATCCGGACAGAACGGCGGCGCCGGCCGACGTGCCCACCCAGAGCCGCCCCAGCCGGTCGCCGTGGATGGCGAAGACGGCGGGCGACGGCAGTCCGTCGGTGACGGAGAAGGTTGTGAACGACCGGCCGTTGTACCGGCTCAAACCGCCGAGGGTGCCGATCCAGATGTAGCCGTCCGGATCTTGGTGGATGGCCACGGGCTGGTCCTGAGCCAGCCCCTCCTGCACGGTGTAATGGTGGATGAAGAAGCGCGAGTCCTGGGGCGCGGCGGCGGCGCCCGTCAGGAGCAGAGCCCCCAGCGCCCATCGGAACCAGACACGCAGCGGGTGCGGCATCGCCACTCTCCTCGCGCGGTACGCGTCCGTCACACCTTCACGATTTCCGCCGCCTCGAAGGCGGCGGTCTCCAGCTGCTGGAACTGCCCGTCGGCCTCAGCCGCCCGGATATCTTCCAGACGCGAGCGGGTCTGCGGGTGCCGGCCCACCAGGTAGGCACAGCAGTCCCCGTAGGGCAGGATCGACAGCTCGTACGTCCCGTACTGTTGGGCCAGGTCCGTGATCTGGGCCTTGTTCAGGCCGATGAGCGGGGTCAGAATCGGCCGCCGCGCCTCGGTGTAGATCGCGTGCAGGTTTTCCAGAGTCTGAGAGGCGACCTGGCCCACCGAATCGCCGGTGACCAGAGCCTGGGCGTGCTCCCGGTCGGCGATCCGGTCGGCCAGGCGGATCATCATGCGCCGGTACAGAATCATCCGCAGGTCCTCCGGCGCGGTGATGATGATCGCCCGCTGGAGCGGTCCGAACGGCACGAGGTAGAGGCGGCTGGCCGGCTGCCAGGCCTGCAGCAAGCGGATGATGCGCCGGACCTTGTCTTGGACGCCGGCGGCGTTGACCGTCACATTGTGAAAGTGGACGTAGACAACGGGGCAACCCCGCTGGGCCATGAGCCGCGCCGCCACCGGGCTGTCGATGCCGCCCGACACGAGGGCGACGACCCGCCCCGAAACGCCCACCGGCAGTCCGCCGGGGCCACGGAGCTGTTGGAAGAAGACGAGAATGCTGTCCGGCAGCACATCCACGTGCACCGGCAGCTCCGGCGCGGTCAGGTCCACGGTCCAGCCGTGCGTCACCATCGTGTGGCCCAGCTCCCGGCTGATCGCCGGCGAGTCGAGGGGAAAGGCCTTCCAGGCCCGCCGGCAGCGGATGCCGAAGGTGCGCGGCGGCTGGGTTTCGGCCAGTCGGGCGATGAAGGCCTGCAAGGCGGCAAAATCAGCGGGGAGACGGTGCGCGAACGCGAAGGTTTCGACTCCGGGGACCCAGGCCAGCAGCCGGGCGACCGCGTCCGGGTCGTCGCCGGGCAGAAGCGGCACCAGGTATTTGCCCATGGTTTCCTGGATGTCCCGCGTCCCCAGCGCCTCAAAGGCGGCGGCCAGGTTCTGAAGCAGGCGGCGGCTGAACCGGATCCGGTTCTTCCCTTTGAGAAACAGCTCGGACGAATGGACCAGGACCACGTCATAGGGGCGGACGCTCGGCTGTGTAACGGACGGCGCGCGCATGGGCTCCTTGGACCGGGCCGAATTGCCGCAACGAGCGGATAGTTACATTGTATCAGGTTAACACACGGAGCGGGAGGGGCTTGCAAACCGGCTCGGCCTGGGCTAAGATGGCCGCCATTGGGAGCTGACACCATGGAGATGCGACGACACAAGGTTGTGGTCCTTGGCGCCGGCGGTTGGGGCACCGCGCTGGCGGTGGTGTTGCACGGCAACGGCCACAAGGTCAGGATCTGGGCGTATGAGCAGGAGGAAGTGGACAACATCCGCACCCACCGCGAGAACCGGCGGTTCCTCCCCGGCGTCACGGTGCCGGAAGGGATTGACGCCTCCACCGACATGGCCCGCCTGCTCACCGGTGTCACTCTCATCGTGAACGCCACGCCGGCCCAGTTCACCCGCGGCGTGCTGCACCGGCTCGCGGCCTGCAAGGTCACGCCCTGCCCGGTGGTCAACGTCGCCAAGGGGAGTGAGAACAAGACGCTCAAACGGATGTCCCAGGTGATGGTCGAGGAGCTGCCGGTCTTTTTCCACAGCCTGCTGGCCACGCTGTCGGGGCCGAGCCACGCCGAGGAAGTCGGACGGTCCATTCCCACTGCGGTGGTTGCGGCGGCCGCCAATCCGCGGATTCCCCCGCTGATCCAACAGGCGTTCATGTGCGAGACGCTCCGCGTGTACTCCAGCGACGACCTGGTGGGCGTGGAGCTGGCCGGTTCCATCAAGAACATCATCGCCGTGGCCGCCGGGATCTGCGACGGCCTCGGTTTCGGCGACAACGCCAAGGGGGCGTTGCTCACCCGCGGTCTGGCCGAGATCAGCCGCCTGGGCGTGGCCATGGGCGCCAAACCGGCCACCTTCGCCGGTCTGGCGGGCATGGGCGACCTGGTGACCACCTGCACCAGCCGGCACTCGCGGAACCGCTACGTCGGGGAGCAGATCGGCCGGGGGCGCAAACTGCCCGAGATCCTTGCGGAGATGGTGATGGTGGCCGAGGGCGTGGCGACCACCGAGTCGGCCCATGCCCTGAGCCAACAGTTCGGGGTGGAGATGCCCATCACCGCCGAAGTGTACGCCACCCTGTTCGAAGGGAAGGATCCCCGCGAGGCCGCCCGGAACCTGATGAGCCGCCCCGCCAAACCGGAGAACTGGTAGGTCGGTTTGCTCGAAGCCCGAGCAGCACTGGAAATTCTCATCGTCAAGAACCGGGTGTTCTTCTCCCGCCTGGCCCGGAAATATCTGCAGGAGCCGTCCGTGGCGGAGGATTGCCTCCAGGACGGTTACCGAAAGTTCCTCGAGTCGAACCGCACCTTTGCCGACGAACGGGAGGCGGAGAAATTTCTCTGCCGGGTGCTCATCAACCATTTCATCGATGAAATCCGCCGCCGCCGGACGCAGGTTCGGAGCACGTGCGCGTTTGACGCGGAGCGGCACGATCACGCCGCGCCGAGTGCCGGCCCCGAGATTCGGGTGATCGTCCGCCAGACAGCCGAGCTGCGGCAAAGCCTGGCTGGCCGCATCAGCCGCCGGCTGGATCGCCTGCCGCCGTTCCAGCGTGAGCTCGTGTACCTGATGCTGCTGCGGGAGCCGCCGTTGTCACTCCGGCAGGTGAGCCAGTTGAAAAAAATCCCCATCAGCACCCTCCACAGCCGGTTTCGGAATGCCCTCGATCGTCTCCGGGAACTGTGCCGGGAGCTGGGTGAGGAGTGGAAAAATTTGTGAAAAGTTCGGACACTCGACGGGCGGATCCGTTTATACAGGTGAGGGCCCCCAGGCGGGGCGCCGAGGAGCGTGAGCCATGATAGACTGCGATCCGGTCAAGATCACGCTGTTTCTCAACGGCGAGATGTCGCCCGAAGAGATGAACGCGATGCTGGACCACTTGGAAGCGTGTCCCGAGTGCCGCGCGGCGTTCGATGATCTGCTGAAGTTCAAGACACTGGCGCCGGAGATCCGTTCGGAGTTGACCGGCGGATTCTTCAAGTTCGCCGCGATGAGTCCGGCGCTGCGGCGCCGGGCCTGGCTCTTCGGCGCGGCGGCGGCCGCCGTTGTGGTGCTGGTGGCGGGCTTGTTTGTGCTTCGCCACCTAGCCTTGCGGCAACTGGGCAGCCCGCTGGGCGACCTGCTCGAGACGGGGGCCATCGCATACGTGCCGCCGGCAATGCGAGGCGGAGAGTCAGCGCCCGCCGACGCGCGCGCCGGTGTCATGGCCGCATATGCCAAGGGGGAGTACGAGCGATTTATTGCCGGCGCAGCCGAGTGGCTCAAGAGCCATCCCGACGACGAAGGGGTGATGCTCCATGCCGGCGTGGCGGCCTATCTCGAGGGACGCCACGCCATCGCCGCCATCTATCTGAGATGGGCCGTCGAGACAGGCGGGCCGCCCCGGCCCGAGGAGGAGTGGTACCTGGCCAACGCGCTGCTGCGCCAGCGGCAGTACGCCGAGGCCCGCCCGCTGCTGGAGCACCTGTCCCAGCTGGAGCACCCCTACGCCGCGCGGGCCCGGGCGATCCTCGCCGCGCTGGACAAGCAGGCGGTTGTCAAGGGGTGACCGCTCGTAAATGCAAATAGCTGATGGTGGTATAGGTTCACAAGTTCACAGGTTCGAAGGTTCGCCGGTCGGCGTCTCCCCCGTTCACCGATTCACCGGTTCCTCAGTGCTGCCGCTTCAGGATGAAGTCGGTGATCTGCACCAACGTTTTGCGGTGCGGGGACGACGGGAAGGTCAGCAACTCGGTGCGGGCCTGGTCGGCATAGGCGTGGGCGCAGGCCATGGTCCGCTCCAGACAACCGGCGCGGCGCAACTCGCGCAGCAGGGCATCGGGCTGGACGCTGGTGAACCCCTTCTCGGCCACGACGGTCTGCACCATGCGGCGCGCGGCTGCGCCGTCCGACTGGAGCAGGAAGATCACCGGCAGGGTCAGCTTCCCCTCGCGCAGGTCGCCCATGACCGGCTTGCCCAGCTTCTGTTCGTCGGCGGTGTAGTCGAGGACGTCGTCCACGACCTGGAAGGCCAGGCCCAGGTTGAGGCCGATCCGGGTGAGCCGATCGATGGTTGCGTCCTCGGCGCGGGCTGAGACAGCCGGCAGTGCGGTCGCCGCTGAGAACAGGTGCGCCGTCTTGCGGGCGGCAATGTCGAGGCTGGCTTCGGCGGTGAGGTCCAGCCGGCCCAGGACGTCGGCCTGGATCAGCTCCCCTTCCACCATCTTCCGGCTCACGTCCAGCAGCACGTCGAGGATCCGAAAATTCTGCTGGGCCACCCCCACTTGGAATGCGGTCATGTACAGCCAGTCGCCCAGCAGCACCGACATGTGGTTGCCGTAGGCGGCGTTGACCGACGGGGAACCCCGCCGGGTGTCGGCCTCGTCGATGATGTCGTCGTGGACCAGCGAGGCGGTGTGGATCAGCTCCACCAACGCGCCCAGCGGGTACAGGCGCTCAGGCTCACAGCCGATCATGCGACCGGCGAGGATCAGCAGCGCCGGCCGCAGCTTCTTGCCGCTCTGCCGGGCGACGTAGCGGCCGAGCTGATCCACGATCTCCACGGAGGAATTGAGGTAGCTGTCGAAACAGCTCTGGACCCGCTCGAGGTCGGGCTGGATTCGCTTCAGGATCAGGCTGGCATTCACGGGCACGTTCCTTTTCGTTGACGGAACGGCATTATAACCCAAGGGTCGGGGTTAGACAACGAAACGGTGAATCGGTGGATCGGTGGATCGGGAAACGGGAGACGGGAGACGAGACCCAAGCTCCGAAACGCGAGCCCCGAACCCCGAACCGCAAGCCCGAACGGCGAGCCCCTTAACGCTTGTGCCGATGTCCGAAGTCTCATGTCCAAAGTCCGCCTTACGGGAACGAGCCTCTAGCCTCGAGTCTCGAGCCTCGATCCTCACTTCGTTCCGAACACTTCGTGTGACAGGATCGAGTCGGCGTGGAACGGATGGTTCAGCCGGAGGACGGGCGTGCGCCCCTCGGCGAAAGTGCCCATGAGATCCTGGATCCCCGCGTCGATGGCCCGCTGAAAGACGCGGTCCACCGAGCGCACGCCGTCGTTGATGAGCCACTCGTCCACGATGGGGACCTTGACCAGCAGCGCGTAACTGCGGACCCATGCCTCGATCAGCGCGTCGAGGTGGGCCCGCCGGCCGAACTTGTGGCAGAAATAGGCGTAGTTGTCCAACACGGAGCGGTCGCACACCACCATGTCGGCGCAGGCGCCCGCCTCGAGCTCCGCCACGATGTGCCGATGGAGGATCCAAAGCTGGCCCTCCTCCGACGTGGCTTCATTGATGGGAAAGGGGCTGTGGCGGGCCATCTCCACGACCAGTTCCACCCGGTGGCCACGCTTCTGCAGCTCGGTGCAGAGCGAGAAGGCCAGCGCGGTCTTGCCGCAGCCGTGGGTGCCGATGATGGCGATTTTCATGAGGGGCCTCCGGGACTAAAGGTCATTCGGGGGATGGGTGAATGAGTGAATCGGTGAATAGGTAGATAGGATGAGAGAATGAACATACCGGTGAACCTGCGAACTTGCGAACCTGGGAACCTGAAAACGCTGAACCCTCAACTCTCATCTATGAGAAGAGCGCTCCCGTCAAGACAAAACACACCCTTCCCCTGGAGAGGGGCGCATTCTGTCTGGACGTGGTGATTGCTTCCGGAGTCACAGACTATATTGCTCCTGTCTACCAATCTGGA
>JAAYUB010000149.1 GCA_012517875.1 Acidobacteriota bacterium
CGGTCCAGCCGGATGGGGCCGGCCGCCGACGGTGAGTCGGGGTGCGGCGCGGTGCCGTCCAGCGTGTAGCGGACCACCGCGCCCGGGACGGCGGTGGCGAGCGTCACGGTCACCGGGCCGCCGTCCGCGCCGTCGGTCTCCAGCCGCGGCGGCGGCACCATGGCGGCGATCCCCAGCGCGGCCAGGCGGTCATAGTGGCCGTTCATCCGGCTGGAAAAATCCGCCCAGTTGCGGGCCTCCCGGGGCGACCAGAGCACCTCGGCGAGGCCGGCCAATCGCGGGAACACCTTGCCGTCCACCGCCGGCTGCGGGGCGTACTCGGCCCACATGTTGGCCTCTCCGCCCAGCACCCGCGCCGCGTGCTCCGGCGGCATTCCCGCCGGAACGGGCTCCAGGCTGTAGATCTTGGCCAAGTCGATAACGGACCACGGGTAGTCGATGTAGCAGTGGCTGGTGGGCGAGACGATTACGTCGTTGCCGGCGGCGGCCGCCTCGGCCACGATCCGCTCGCCGAGCCAGCCCCGCCAGTACTGCACAGTGACGCCCTCGGCCAGGCCGCCTTCCATGATCTCATCCCAGCCTGTGACTCGTTTCCCCTTGCCGCGCAGGTACGCGGCGATGCGGCGGATGAACCAGCTCTGCAGTTCCGCCTCGTCCTTGAGTCCTTCGGCCGCTATGCGCGCCTGGCACTTCGGGCAGGCCTGCCAGCGTGTTTTGGGACATTCGTCGGCGCCGATGTGGATGTACTCGCCGGGAAACAGCGCCGCCACCTCGTCGAGCACTGTTTCCAGAAAACGGAACGTGGCATCGTTGCCGGCGCAGTAGACGTCGTCGAACACACCCCAGCGGTGGGTCACCGCGAAGGGACCACCGGTGCAGGAGAATTCAGGATACGCCGCCAGCGCCGCCGTGCAGTGGCCCGGCATCTCGATCTCGGGCACCACGGTGACGTAGCGCTCCTTGGCATAGGCCACAATCTCGCGGATGTCGGCCTGGGTGTAGAAGCCGCCGTACCGCTCGGCGCCCTCGCCCCGCCAGGCGCCCACCTGGGTGAGCCGGGGGAACGCCTTGATCTCGATGCGCCACCCCTGGTCCTCGGTCAGGTGCCAGTGGAGGCGGTTCAATTTGTGGTAGGCCAGGGAGTCGATGACATGCTTCACGTAGTCCTTGCTCATGAAGTGGCGGCAGCAATCCAGCAGCAATCCCCGCCAGGCGAAGCGCGGCTGGTCTGTGATCCGGAGGCAGGGCAGTGCGGTCGGCCCCGGTTTGCCGGTCGCGGCGGACTCGGCGGCGGCCGGGAGGAGCTGGCGGACCGTCTGCACGCCGCGGAAGATGCCCTCGGCCGTCGGCGCCCGGAGCAGGACGCCGTCGGCCCGGATCTCCAACTCATAGCCTTCGGGCGCGAGTTCGGGCCGCGCGTTCTGCCGGGTCAGCCGGATGACGGATGCTGTTCCCGCCTTGGGCGGCCGGTCGGTGATGGTGAGCTTGCCGCCGGCGGCGCGACCAAGAGGGACGGCCAGCGTCCGGGCGATGCGGCGCAGTTCGCGGTCGCCCGAGTCGGTGACGAGGCGCGTGGACCGGCTCAAGGCGAACATGCCCGCGTCCATCTGAATCTGTGCGGGGCGGGGGACCAGTGCCGGTTCCGCCGCGGCCGCTCTCATGCCGGACTGAGGGAACGCGGCTTCGGCGGCTGCCAGTATCAGGAACATCGCCACGACGGAACGCATAGGTCGTCTCCTTGCGCAACAAGAATCCATGTCCAGCCCGCGACCGGCGGCGCGGCCGCGGCCGAACCTTCAGGGCAGGGTGATGGCCACCTCGCCCAGCGGCACGTTGCGGCGGATCTCGCCGGACGGCCAGGGTCGAGGCGGCATGGGCCGCGGGCGGACCGGGCCGGTCGGCGAGAGGTCGAGCGTGACAGCTTTCCCCAGGCGCTGGCGGAAGACCACCCACACGGACGCCGTGCCGGACCAGCCGGCCGACTTCGGATCGGCGCGCAATTGCAGCTCCACGGCGCGGGCGCCGGCCGGAAGGGTGACGGTGTGCCATGCCCACCGGCCGGCCTGCGCTTCGGACCGCACGGCGGACTCCCGACCATCCACGGTCGCGGCGAGCGCCGGCAGGGCGTGCTCCGTCGCGGCTTCGGCCGGGGTGAGGCGCACCGCCAGCTCCGCCGTCGTCACCGAGGAATCCAGCTCGAGGCGCGCGGCGAAACGACCCGGGCCGCAGGATTCCAGCGCGGTTCGGTGGACCGCCTCCGGCAGGCTGTCCCCGTCGGTTATGCCCAGCGCCTGGGGTTGAACGATCCGGCCGTCCACCCGGGCCCGCACGACGCGCTCGGGATTCAACAGGCGGGGTGCGCCCGTAGCGGGATACATCGTCAGGACGCCGGCCGACGCCGGGTCGTCGGCGGCTTCGAACACGGCGCCGGCTACGAGCGGGCCGGGCGCCTCCGCCAGCGGGTAGATTTCGTACACCGCCGTTTCGAAGCCATCCAGCGGGAGGGTGAGCGCGGCGCCGGCGGCGTACAGGTTCGGCGACACCCAGCGCGTGGGGTATACCCGTTCCAGCACCAGCGTGTTCGCTTCCGGGTCCAGACCGTACGCCGGCGCCAGCTCCGTCCGAAGCGCCTGGGCGGTGATGACGGGGTTGCGGGCGACGAGGATCCCCCGGCGGTCCTTGAAATGAACGTACCCGTAGGCCTCGCCGCGGGACGGATCGCCGCCCACCATCTCGGTCTGGGTGAGCACGGGGAAGCGATCGCGCGCCCAGCGCAGGGAGCGGGCCATCGCCTCCCATTCGCCGTCGGTGAGCAAATCGGGCGAAATGTACAGCTCCCACATGCTGACGCCGCGGGCGACGTAGATGAGCGTCTCGTCGGTGAACTTGTCCAGCGCCTCCGCCTCGCCGCCCAGCTTCTGCAGGTGGCCCTTGATGATGCCGTGGGTCATCAGGTTGGCCAGGGGAAACCAGTAGTCGTGGCGGCGGTAATCCTCGTGGAGTACGGTGTCGCGGTAGGTGATGGCCGCATCCCGCCGGCTGATGGAGGGCACGTCCGCCCAGCCGTAATCCTCGCCCTGCATCCAGATCTGGTTGGCGTAGAGGAGCCACCACGGACTGAGCCAGGTGCCGGAGGTGATGTTCAGGAACATCTCCGGGTCCTTCGCCCGCACGGCCCGGCCGAGCGCCGCGACGCTTTCCACCACGGCGCGCCGCGAGTAAATGTCGACGGGGTGGCCGTGGTCCGGTTCGCTGCAACTGAACTGGATGCCGTCCCATTTGAAGTAGCCGATGCCGTCGTTGGCCGCCAGGTCGGTGACACGCTGTCGGAACATCCGCCCGTAATTTCGACCGGCCAGGCAGAACTGGTCGCCCACGGTCTCGTAGCCGTGTTCCCGCATCCAGCCGATCCGCCAGTCGCGGTGGGAGTAGCCGCCGGTGGGACCGAACCAGATGCCGAGCCGAGTGCCGAGCTCGGCCAGCGCGTCCCTGATGGGGGCCAGGCCGTTGGGGAATTCGGCGGACCGGAGCATCCAGTCGCTGCGGTAGACATCCCAGCCGTCGTCCAGGACAAAGGCGTCGAGTGTGAGCCCGCGCTTCTTCACCATCTCCGATTTGAATTGCCCGATGATGCGGAGCAGGTTGGCTTCGTTCATCACCCGGCCGGGCTCCTTGACCATCTCCGGGGCACGGACATCGTACCAGGTGTTGTAGAGAAGGTACGGGCGCAGCGGCGCGACCCGAATCGCCTCCAGGTATTTCCAGAACCAGAGTTTGATGTTGGGGTCGGGGGCCAGGCCGGTGACAGCCGGAGCCCCCTCGGTCCACTCCGGACCCAGGCGCACACCCATCTCCTGGCCGCAGCGCACCACCGGCCGGTTGTCGGCCGTCGAGACGGCTGCGTTTTCAGCCGCCGGGTACTCCAGACCGAAGAATGCCCCGCCGTCGCCGCAGCGGACGGCGACCGGTTGGCCGAACCCGCCCGGTTTGAGCGTCAGAGCGGCGTCGCCGAGGCGGCTGTCCCGCACCCAGATCCAGCGCAGGAAGTGCGGCGCGCCCTTGAGCTGCCTCACGGCCAGCGACCGCCGGAAAAAAAACGCATCCGCATCCAGCCGGTAGGTGAGACGGACCTCCAGGCTGCCGGCGGCATCGCGGAACAGGAGTTCCAGTTTGACGCCGCCATCGGCGTCCTGCCGGCGGTCCTGCCTGTTGAGCACCAGATCGTTCGCCCGCACCATCGTTGGATTGGCCGCGTTGGCCGCCTGGTCCGGCGCCTGCCAGTCCGTCCACATCAGTTCCAGCGCGAAACCGGCGTCGGTGGCGATCGACGGCAGCGGCCGGCCCGCCGCCGACCAGGACGAGCGGGCCTCCAGGCGGTCCTCCACCAGGCGCCCGTCCTCGAGGCGGATGGTGAGGACGACTTGGTCGTTCACCAGGTCAAATCGAGTGGCTCCGACCGCGGGATTCGCGCTCTGCGGGGCGGCGGACCACCACATCACCAGCAGCGGAATCAGCGCGGCTCGGCATGTAGCGTGAATCCTCATGAGTGCTTCCTCGTGGTTCGGATCCTGCTACTCTAGCGGATCGGACGCGATAAATCAACGCGTCCGTGAACGCGAGCCTACATGGAAACGGCGCGTGACCGGGTGATCAGTCGCGGGTCTTGGTTCGGGAGGGGAGGTCGGCGGCGCGATCGGCGACGAGGCGTATCTTTTCGGCGAGCACGCCGGGGTCTTCGAGCGCGAGCCGCTCGGTGGAGACGCGCTGGTTAGCCGTGTAAAAATTCCGCTCCACGGCAGTCCAAAGCCACGGGATCAGTTCGGCCAACTGCGTGCGGCACGCCGAGCCGTCCAGGCGGAGGCTCTCCGTCTTAAACGCCGACTTGTCCCAAGACCCGCCGAACAGCTCCGCCATGTTGAGGCGGCGGTAGGAGGCCATGAAATCGCCGGCTTCGTCATCCATGGCGGTGAAAACCCTTCGGGGATCGGGACCGCCGGGCGAGCCCGAGCGCTGCATCTCGCGCTGGAGAAAGCGCAGGTTGTCCGCCCGCACGGTCATGTCGAAGATTCGGTCGGCGACCACGTACGGCAGCAGGAAGTCGGGGGGCGCGTAGGCGGTCTGCTTCTGCCAGTTTTGGGCGAACGGGGAGAAATTCAGATCAGCCGCCAGCATTTTGATCCGGGCGAACACGCTGCCCCACTCCTCGGTCTCCCGAATAGAGCCGTACCGGATCCGGTCCCACAGCATGTGGTCGAAAAAGAGCCGACCCAGCCGGTCGGGGTTGAACTCGAGCACCCGCCGACGGGACCGGTACCCGGTCTGGGACAACTGATCGAGGCTCAGGCGGACGGCCACCTCGCGGGGACTTTTTTTGTCCAGCCGGATGGAAGCGGCGACCACCTCCCAGCCGTCACGGCCGGGATCGAAAAACAGACCTTCAACCAGGTATTCGCCGCGCGGGAGCAGGACCAATTTTTCGTACGTGAGGACGTTGTCCGAACTGCGGCCGGAGGCCGCCAGCGAGGCCGTTTCGCGAAAGGCCACATGGCCGTCCAGGTTGATGATCACCAGTTGGAGCCGGAGATCGGCGCCGGCGGAGACGAGTAACGTGGGCGCCATGTCGAATCGAAGCAGGACGTGGTGACTGGGTGCGGTGCCGCCGGCAAGCACTGCGCCCAGCGACAGAATCAGGGAGAGCAGGACCAGACGGGTGCGCCTCATGACTATCACCTCCGTTGCCGGCCCCGGTATTCCGACGGGCCTTCTCACTCCGTTAGATGAGCCGTGCTGCAGGAGGTTCATCCGCGCCCGCCGACCGGACCGGCGGCGTGTCAGGGCATGCGCCGCAACCGGACCTCGACGCCCGGCACATCGGCGAGCAGCGGCGGAAGTTTGGCGATGTCGGTGTCCCCGAAATGGTATGGATACAGCACCTTGGGCTGGATCCGCCGCGCCGCTTCGACCGCCATCTCCAGCGTCATGGTGTACGGCAGGTTCACGGGGAGGAACGCGATGTCGACGCCGGCCAGCAGATCCATTTCGGGGATGTATTCGGTGTCGCCGGCGATGTAGACGCGGGTGTCGCCGAAGGTGAGCACGTAACCGTTCCCCTCGCCCTGCGGGTGGAAGGGGTCGCCATTCGGCCGCTTGTGTTTGATGTTATAAGCCGGGACGGCCTGGACGTAAACGCCTTTCACCATGCGCGCGTCGCCGTTGGCCATAACCGTAACGCACTCCAGCCGGTCGGCGCAACGCGCGGAAGTGATCACCGCCGTGTGGGGCGTCCGAATTTCGGCGATGGCGGCCGGATCCAGATGGTCACCGTGATGGTGGGTGATCAGGATCAGATCGGCATCGGGCATCGTCGCGTAGTCGGCCAGCCGGCTCCAGGGATCCACGTGAATCCGTAGGCTGCCCAGCTGCATCAACAACGTGCCGTGGCCGATGAAGGTGATGGTCAACGGACCGGCCGTCGTTTCGAAGCGGTCTTTCTCCAAGGCGGGGCCGGCGGCGGATGCGGATGCGCCCAGCACAACCAGCAGCAACACGATGGACAATGTGCGCATGTCAGCCTCCCATTCGATGCTTCGATCAGTATAAACTTCCGGCGGACTTCCCGCAACGGGCGGCAGGCGAGATTTGAGTTGCAGCCCCGGCGCGGCCATCGGCCGTCATTCGGCTCACACCATCCGGCGGCCCGAAAATGCAAATTCACCTGCGCGGATGTTCCGATTCTGGTAGGATAAACCGGCGGAGAGGAGATCGCCGATGCCGAAGAAAACGCCGACGACACGACGCCTGCCGGACACGTTGAATTCCGAACCGGCTCGCGATCAGGTGGCGGGTCAAGCTTACATCTGCCTGCGGTGCGGCGCGCTTTATGAATCAGTCCACCCGCCGTTCCCGGTGGGCGGGCTCAACTACAACTACGCCCGCCTCGACGACGATCCCGCCTACGACGGCGTCGGCCGGTGCGGCCGCTGCGGCGGACCGCTGTCGCTGGTCCGGACGTCCGGCACCAGCGGCCGCATGACCTGAGCGCCCCGGCCGGTCCCGCGTCTCAACCCCTCGGATTGCCCAGCTGCAGGTCGAAGCGCTTCTTGGCCTCGGTGACCGCGTCGAGCCCCCGCTGCTCGGCGGTCTCCACGGCCTCCTTGAGCAGGCCGAGCAGCAGGCGGGCGCGGTTGGCGGCGGGATGGCGGCAGTCCGGGTCGCGGCTGACGGCCAGGCGAAGGTCGGCGGCGGCCTTCTCCAATAGACCGTGCTTGAGAAAAATCTCGCCGCGATTGACCAGCGATTGAATGTCGCCCGGCAACAGCGCCTGGGCCTGGTTGTATTCGCCGACCGCCGACGCTGGGCGTCCCAATTTATGGAAGATGACGCCCAGCATGGCGTGGACCAACGCGTTTCCGCTATCGAGCACCGCCAACCCCTCGAAGATCATCCGCGCCTCCGCCAGGCGCCCTTGTTCCACCAGGGCATGTCCCGTGTGAAACAAGGCGGCGAGCTGTGTCGGGGTCATGTCGAGGGCCTCGTCGAGGGTGATTTCACCTTTCAGGAACCGGTTCCGTTTGGTTTGCGCCGCGTCAGCCATCGTTCCTCCTCATCAAAAACCGGGAACTCATCCCGGTACCGCCGGCCGGCGGTACCGCTGCTCAAGACGTCGGAAATTCCGGTACCGCCAGGCTGAGATACCGGTTGCGCTCGGTATACATGTAGTTGCGGCCGACAAGTTCGGCCAGCACGTCGCGGACCCGAGCCGCGGTGTTTGCGCCGCCATTGCCGGCAGCGGCGAAGGCCGCGATCTCGGGCAGCGTTCGGATCGACTCACAGAATTCGAACACGCGGCCGGCCAATCCGTCCAGCACCGCCGTCCTCTCCTCGGAATCCGGCGGCCGGCCCAGCGGACGGTTGTCCTTCAACAGGACAAAGCCGGGTCCCTTGCGGCAGGTGAAGTGGATGAAGCGGAGCAAGGCGGTGTCCTTCCAGTGCTGGATGGCCCGGGCCACCGGACCGATGTAGGTCGCCGGGTTTTCCCCTTCCTGCCGCAGGGTGAAGGAGAAGTGGTAGGCCAGATCCCGCAGGTTGACCCGGTTATCCGGGTAGATGTGGGTGTAGAGGCGCTTGGGGCTGAACCCGGCGATCCCCCAGCGCTCCGGGTCGGCGAAGTAAGGGCTGTAGCGCTGCAGGATGACCCGGGCGACCACCTGCGGCGGATCAAGGTGGGTCAGCGACGGAAGGAGATCCATGATCTCGCGGTAGTGCGCCGCGGTTTCCCCCGGTATTCCGAAGAGAAAGTTCCAGCTCACCGACACGCCGAACGTGGCGCACCATTTCAGTGTCTGCAGGTTCTGGATGACCGTGGTGCCCTTCCGCAACCGCCGGAGCAGGTCCGGGTGCAGTGACTCGATCCCGATCTGCAGATTGCAGACACCCGCGTCCCGCAGCCGGCGGATCTGCTGCCGGGTCATGAGTCCCCGCGCCTCGTAGAAGATTTTCAAGCCGTCCCGCCGGCAGTCCAGGCGCGGCACAAGCTCGTCGAAGAACGACGGGGCGAAGGCGTTGTCCACCGCCTCGAAATCCAGGGTGTGATGGCGCCGGGCCTGCACCCGCAACTCGCGGACTACCCGCCGGCCGGGCTTCGTGCGGAAGGTCATCCGCCGGCCGTTCATCCCGCAGAATGCGCACTGCGCCTTTTCACCCCAGTAGCAGCCACGCGCGCTTTCAAACTGGATCAGGGGGCGCACGCGGTCGGCCAGACCTTCCTCTTGCAGCGCACGATAGTAGGCGGTGTAGTCGGGGATGGGTACCTGCCGCATGTCCACGAGCGGGGGCTGCTCCCGGGCGGGGATCACCCGATCGTCACGACGGCAGGAGACGCCGGGGACCGGATCGTAAAGCCGGCCGGACTGGATGTTTCGCAACAGCTGCGGGAAGGACTCCTCGGCCTCTCCCTCCACCACGTAGTCCACCCAGGGGAACGCCCGCAAGGTTTCCAGCCCCATCACGCCGGCGACGTTGGCCCCGCCGAACACGATCAGCGTCGTCGGATGCCGTTCCTTGATCCGTTTGGCCAACAGAAGGGAGCTGACGTGCTGGGTGAACACGGACGTGAATCCCACCACGGGGAAGTCGCTCCAGGGGACCCGCTCAAGACAATCGTCGATGAAGGGTGGCAGGATGTCGCGGACGATCCCGTCGAAGCCGATGCGGCGACCGCGGCCCAGGTCCAGGAGCTCGGGGCCGTCCCGGCTGATCACGGCGGCGGCGCTGTTGTCCAGCTCACCGGAGCCGTAGGGGCCGAATAGATGCTGGGCGAAGAGCCATTCGCCGATCAGCGGGGCGTCAGAGATCGTCTCGTAAATTTTCAAATTCATCGATGCGGCGAGCCGGATATTCAGGTAGAACGACTCGGCCGGGATGTGGTGCCGGTGCAACACCCGCTCCAGAATGCCCAGCGCCATCGATCCCCGCTTGGCGGTGATCCACGGCATGTTGACCAGCGCCACCCGGAACATCACTCAAACCTCCCGGTCGCCTCGTCGGATGTCCAGCCGCTCGTCCAGGGACAGCAGGTTGCCCACCACCCGCTGCAAGCCGTCCAGGGCGCCCAGCTGATAGCTGAGCCGGGCCAGTTTGCCCACGCCATCAGGAGTGAACGGGTCCATCCGGGCCAAATCCTGCAGCGATTCGTCGATGCCGCCCGGCCAGCCGCCGCCGGTGACGGACGCCACGCCGGGTTCCCGGGCGCTGTCGCGCGCCGAGCGTGCTTCGGACAGCTCCCGGACATAGGGGCCGGCGTCCGGCAGGACGCATTTGGTCCCTTCCCAAACTTCGGCCAACTGCCTCACATACGGTCCGGCTTCAAGCGCGATCCCATGATCCATGGCCTGCTGGTCGGACACCTCCTTGACATAGGGCGCGCCATCGGCGGGGAAGAGTTTGCGGCCGGCCTTCTCGGACGCCAGCTCGCGCACGTAGGGGCCGGCCTCGAGGATGATCCCCTGATCCACGGCCCGCTGGTCGGACACCTCCTTGACATAGGGCGCGCCATCGGCGGGGAAGAGTTTGCGGCCGGCCTTCTCGGACGCCAGCTCGCGCACGTAGGGGCCGGCCTCGAGGATGATCCC
>JAAYUB010000150.1 GCA_012517875.1 Acidobacteriota bacterium
GCATCGCGCCGCCCGGCTTCGTCGCCGAGCTCCGCGAACAGCTTCTCCGCCCGGTTGAAATCGCCGGCGTCCAGATAGGCGCGGGCGCAGCGGGCCAGCCCGTCCCGGTCGCCGAGCCGCCGGAGGAGCCGCACGGCGTTGCCCAGATCGTGCTTGTCCAGATACCGTTCCGCCAGTTCGCCCAGCCCGGCTTCATGACCCGCGGCGGCGAACGCCTTCTCGGCCGCGGCCAAGTCGCCGCGCGCCAGAAAGGTCCGCGCCAGACGGAGGTACTCCGCCGCCGGCACCTCGCGGTGGATGAGCTTGAGGACGCGCTCGGTCTCGCCGAAGTTGCCGCGCTCCAGCCACAAGCCGGCCACCCGGTGCAGCCCTTCGGTGCACGCCGTTTCCTCGTAGAGCTGCGCCGCCTTCTTGACGTTGTTGTGGGTGAGGTAGTGTTCGGCCGCCGCCCGCAGGCCGGCGGTGTGACCGAGCTGGCGGAAGATCTTCACCGCCGCGTCGGCGTCGCCGCGCGCCAGCAGGTCCTCGGCCTGCCGCCGTTCGTCCCGTTTCTTCTTGGAAAAGAGGAAGTCCACCATCGCATCCGTCCTCAGGGTCGGGTGACCGTTGGCGCGACTGCCGGCCGGTCCTTGGCGGCTGCCCGGGCTTGTGAACCGCCATGCTCCGGCGTTCATCCGGCCCGGAATCCGTCCGGCCGCACCGAAAACGGCAGCTGATCCAGCGGGCATTCTACAACCATTCGGATTGGAAATAAACGGCGAAGCCCGCCGGCCGGTGCGCCAATGAGCGCAGGAGCCGCCGGTTTCGCAACCGGCATGGAACCGGCGCGCCGGTCTTAGAACACACCGTGTTCGGAGAGGATCTTCAGCCCGATGGCCAGCAGCACCAGGCCGCCGGCCAGTTCCATCCAGCGGCCGAAGCGTGCGCCCAGCGCACCGCCGCAGCGCATCCCCACGAGCGTCATCGCCGCGGCCACCGCGCCGATGACCAGGCTGGGGTAGAGCACGTGCACCCCGAGCATAGAGAAACTGATCCCCACGGCCAGCGCGTCGATACTCGTGGCCACTGACAGCGCCACCAGCGACCAGCCCCGGGTGGGATCGGAGCGGTACCGCGCGGCGTCCTCGCCGTCGAACGATTCCCAGACCATCTTGCCGCCCACGACCGCCAGTAAGGTGAAGGCCACCCAGTGGTCGAATGCGGACACATGGCCCGCCAGAGTGGAGCCCAGCCCCCAGCCGACGATGGGCATCAGGAACTGGAACAGCCCGAAGTGGAAGGACAATCGAAAGCACTGCCGCGGCGAAACCTCCCGCAACGCAGCGCTCGCCGCCAGCGCCACGGCGAAGGCGTCCATGGCCAGGGCGAAGGCGATTCCGATGATGGCGATCCAGTTCATGGGGCGGCGCACCTTCCGTCGCGAAGCTTCAGATTAAGGGAAAACAGAGTGGTGTCAATCGGAATTCGGACGTCGGACGGCGGACATCGGGGCTCGAGACTCGAGGTTCGAGGCTCGTCACAGATCCCTCGTGCTCATAATCGTAATCACAATTCGTAATCGTGAGCGTAATCATGATTGAGGTTCAAGGTGGACGGGTGAATCGGTGAATGGGTACGAGGCTCCGGGTTCTGTGATCGAGGACCCAGAACCCAGGTCCCAGGTCCGAAATCCGATGTCCGATGATCGGGAACGAGCCTCGAGTCTCGAGCCTCTAGCCTCGCCGCAAAAACTGGCGGATCGTCCCGAATCCTACTCGAACAGCGTGGTCGACAGGTACCGCTCGCCGGTGTCGCAGACCACCGCCACGATCATCCGGCCGGCGCTCTCCGGCCGGCCGGCCACCCGCAAGGCCGCCGCCACGATGGCCCCGCTGGAGATGCCGGCCAGGATCCCCTCCTCGCGGGCCAGTCGCAGGGTGACGGCTTTGGCCTCCGCGGCGTCCACGGTGGCGATCTCGTCGATGACCGCGCGGTTCAGCACCTCGGGCACGAAACCGGCACCGATCCCCTGGATGGGGTGGGGCGCCGGCTGACCGCCCGAGAGCACCGGCGACTCGGCCGGCTCCACGGCTACGATGCGGACCGACGGTTTCAGCTGTTTCAGCGCCTCGCCCACGCCGGTCACGGTGCCGCCGGTGCCCACGCCGGCGACGAAGACGTCCACCCGGCCGCCGGTGTCCTCCCAGACCTCCAGGGCGGTTGTCCGGCGGTGCATCGCGATGTTGGCCGGGTTCTTGAATTGTTGGGGCATGAAGTAGTCCGAGTGTTCCGCCGCCAGTTGCTCGGCCGCCGCCACCGCGCCGCGCATGCCGGCGGCGCCGGGAGTCAGGCGGATCTCCGCGCCGAATGCGGCAAGCAGCTTGCGGCGCTCCACGCTCATGGTCTCGGGCATGGTGAGAAGCACCCGGTAGCCCTTCACCGCCGCGACGAACGCCAGGCCGATGCCCGTGTTGCCGCTCGTGGGCTCGACGACGGTCATGCCGGGACGCAGCCGGCCGTCGGCCTCGGCCGCTTCGATGAGAGCCAGGCCGAGACGGTCCTTGACGCTGGCGCACGGGTTGAAGAACTCCAGCTTGGCCACCACCGCGCCGGGCAGTCCGGCCGAGAGCTTCGGCAGGCGCACCAGCGGGGTGTTACCCACCAGCTCCAGCATGCTGCCGGCGATGAGGGGACGGTGTCGTCGGGTGGATGTGTGTGTCACGGTCACTGGCCTCCTGGCGCGACGGTTCAGATGCCGCCGCCGTTTTCGTAGCTGGACTCCTGCAGCCGGCCCTGCTGGACGCGGCTGCGGGGTGGAACGCTATGGGTGAGCCAGACGTTGCCGCCGATCACCGAGCCGCGGCCGATGGTGATCCGCCCCAGCACCGTGGCGCCGGAGTAGATGATCACGTCGTCCTCGACGATGGGGTGGCGCGGGACGCCCTTGATGGGCTTGCCGGCCGCGTCCAGCGGGAAGCTCTTGGCCCCCAGGGTCACCCCCTGGTACAGGCGGACGTTGCGCCCGATGACGCACGTCT
The DNA here is from genome assembly GCA_012517875.1 of Acidobacteriota bacterium. NCBI lineage: Bacteria > Pseudomonadati > Acidobacteriota > Acidobacteriota bacterium. The sequence continues at coordinate 3,018 of JAAYUB010000150.1, forward strand.
CGCCGATGACCACGCCGGTGCCGTGGTCGATGAAGAAGCGTTCGCCGATCTCGGCGCCGGGGTGGATGTCGATGCCGGTGTCGGAGTGGGCGCGCTCGGTGAGGATCCGCGGAATGAGCGGCACGCCGAGGCGGTGCAGCGCGTGGGCAACCCGGTAGTTGGTCACCGCGTGGATACTCGGGTAGCAGCTGATCACCTCGCCGGGGCTCAGCGCCGCCGGATCGCCGTCAAAGGCCGCGGCGACGTCGGTGGCCAGCAGCCGGCGCAGTTCCGGCAGCGCGCCGAGCAACGCGGCGGCCACTTCGTCGGAGCGGCGCTCGCAGGCGACGCACTGCGGGCGGGTGAGCCCGACGCAGGCGAAGCAGAGGCCCCGTTTCACCTGCTCGGCCAGGATGGCCCGGGCCCGGTCCAGCAGCGTGCCCATGTAGAAGGGCATGTTGCCCGGATGGATGTCGGTGTGGCCGAAATAGCCGGGGAACAGCGCCGCGCGCAGGCAGGCCATCATCTCGGCCAGGGCGTCCAGCGACGGCATGGGCACGTGGTAGGCGCTCTCGTGGAGCAGCGGCGCGTACGAGTCGGGTCGGCTCAGCGCCTCGACCACCGTGTGGAGGCCTGCCGGCGCGCCCGGCTCCGGCTCCGCCGACGATTGCTTTTCATTCATGGCCACCCCCAAAACCGCGCCGCCCCACAAGCGGCGCTATGACTCTAAGATTCATCCGCCCCCGGGGTGGGATTCAGACCGGAGCCATTCCCGCAGCTGCGGGAAGAACTTTCGGTTCGCCCCGGGGAAGGCGTAGTCGTCCAGTTCCGCCGCCGTGACCCAGCGGCCGGCCGCCGCCGCGCGGGGCGCCGCGCCGCGCCCCAGCCGGCAGACGAACACGTGCAGGTGCGCCCGGAAGTGGCTGTACGCGTGCCGCACCTCCGCCAGCGGCGCGATCGCCGCCGGCGCCACGCCGATCTCCTCGCGGCACTCGCGCGCCAGCGCCGTCTCGGGCGTTTCGCCCGGCTCGATCTTGCCGCCGGGAAACTCCCAGAGGCCGCCGAGGAAGCCGTCGGCGGGACGCTGCTGGATGAACACCCGTCCCCGCCGAACGATCACCGCCACCACGACGCGCCGGAGCGGCGCCGCCCGCAGGACCGCGCGCACGGGCAGCGCCGCAGCTTCGCCCGTCCGCCGGGCCGCGCACCGGCGGGCCAGTGGACACTCGGCGCACCGCGGCGTGCGCGGCACGCACACCCGAGCGCCCAGTTCCATGAGCGCCTGGTTGAAATCCCCGGGCGCCGCCGCCGGGATCACGGCAGCCAGCTCGCGGCGGATCCGGTTGCGGGCGCGGGCCGTCCGGACGTCCTCGCGGAGGCAGCGCCAGCGGGCCCACACCCGCAGCACGTTGCCGTCCACAACCGGCAGCGGCTCCCCAGCGGCGATGCTGAGCACCGCGGCGGCGATGTAGTCGCCCACGCCGGGCAGGCGGCGGAACGTCGCCGGCGTGCGCGGGACGCGGCCGCCGTGCGCCGTCACGACCTGCCGCGCGGCCGCGTGCAGGTTACGGGCGCGGCCGTAGTACCCGAGCCCCTCCCAGGCCTTGAGCACGTCGTCCAGCGGCGACGCCGCCAGCGCCGCCACCGTGGGGAAGCGCGCCAGGAACCGCCGGTAGTAGGGCGTGGCCGCGGCCACCTGGGTCTGCTGGAGCATGACCTCCGAGACCCAGATCCGGTAGATGTTCCGGGTGCGGCGCCACGGCAGATCGCGCCGCGTGGCGCGGTACCACTGGAGCAGGGCCTGGATGTCGTCCGTGTTCATGTTCCCTCTCACCGCCGGCAACGCCGGCGGCCAGTCGCCGAGGATACACCCGGACCCGGTCGCCGTGTCAAACAGTTTGGCGACGCCCGGCGGCAAAGTTCTCCCGCCGGAGTGAATCGCGCCGCCGGCCGGCGGCATCTCACCAGACGTCCGTCCCGGGCCGCGGCGTGGGGTCGCGCCGGTCGGGACGGCGGTTCCGTAAACGATTATTAATGGAATCCGGCTTCCGGCCGCATCCGGCGGCGCCGGCACCGCCCCGGAAGCCCAATCCGCGCAGGGAGAATCGCATGGCCCACCCATTGTTCGAGGCGTTCAGTCCCGCCGCCGGCGGGCGGCTGCAGATCATGGACGACGAGGGCCGGATCATCCACCCCGAGTGGATGCCGGCGCTGGCCGACGAGCAGGCCGTCGAGGCGCTGCGGCGGATGCTCTACGTTCGCACCGCCGATGCCATGGCCGTGTCGTACCAGCGCCAGGGCCGCATGTACACCTATCCGCCCAACTACGGCCAGGAGGCCATCAGCGTCGCCGTGGGCATGGTAATGCGCGACGAGGACTGGCTGGCCCCGGCCTACCGCGAGCTGGGGGCCTGGTTGGCCAAGGGCGCCCGGATGAAGGACATCTTCCTCTATTTCGGCGGCCACGAGCAGGGTTGTCGCCTGCCCGAGGCCAAAAACATGCTGCCGTGGTCGGTGCCCATCGCCTCGCAGCTCCTGCACGCCGCCGGCATCGGCTACGCCCTCAAGTACCAGGGCAAGCCCGGCGCCGCGTTCACCTTCTTCGGCGAGGGCGGCACCTCGCAGGGCGATTTCCACGAGGCGCTCAACTTCGCCGGGGTCTGGCGTGCGCCGGTGGTGTTCGTGTGCCAGAACAACCAGTACGCCATCTCCTGCCACCTGTCGAAGCAGACTGCGGCGCCCTCCATCGCCGTCAAGGCGCTGGGCTACGGCATCGCCGGCATCCAGGTGGACGGCAACGACTTCTTCGCCGTCTACGCCGCGGCCGCCGCAGCGGCGGAGCACGCCCGCGCCGGGAACGGCCCGGTGCTCATCGAAGCGGTGACCTACCGCCTGGGTGCCCACACCACCTCGGACGACCCCGGCCGCTACCGCTCCGCCGAGGAGGAGGCCCGGTGGGCCGAGCGCGAGCCGGTGAAACGGCTGCGGGCCCACCTGGCCGACCGAGGCCTGTGGCGGGCCGAGGACGAGGAGGCGCTCGTCGCCCAGTTCCGCAAGGACATCGACGCCCAGTTCCTCGCCCAGGAGAACGAGCCGTACCCCCTCGAGGACGTCTTCGTGCACCACTACGCCGAAATGCCCGACGATCTCAAACACCAGCTGGTCGCGTACCAGAAGTTCGAGAACTGGAAGGAGTCGCACCGATGAACACCCAGGTCATGACCCTCGTCCAGGCGGTCAATCACGCCCTGGACCTCAAGCTGGCCGAAGACCCGGCGATCGTCGTCTACGGCGAGGACGTGGGCCTCGAGGGCGGCGTCTTCCGCGCCACCGAGGGACTACAGGCCCGGCACGGCGAGGCCCGCGTCTTCGACAGCCCGCTGGCCGAGTCGGGCATCATGGGCACGGCCGTCGGCATGGCCGCCGCGGGGCTCCGCCCGGTGGTCGAGATCCAGTTCTGCGGCTTCCTCTACCCGGCCTTCAACCAGCTCGTCTGCCACGTGGCCCGCATGCGCAACCGCACCCGCGGCAAGTATCCCATGCGCCTGGTGGTCCGGTTCCCGTACGGCGGCAACATCCGCGCGCTGGAGCAGCACTCCGAGAGCCCGGAGGCGCTGCTGGCGCACACGCCGGGGCTGAAAGTCGTCATCCCCTCGACGCCGTACGACGCCAAGGGCCTGCTCATCGCCGCCATCGAGTCGGACGATCCCGTCATCTTCATGGAGCCGAAGCGCATCTACCGCGCCGTGAAGCAGGAGGTGCCGCTCCAGAAGTACACCCTGCCCATCGGCAAGGCCAAGGTGCTCACCGAGGGGACCGACGTCACGGTGGTCACCTACGGCGCCAACGTGCGCGAGACGCAGAAGGCGCTGGCTCTGGCCAAGAAGGACGGCATCTCGGCGGAGCTGATCGACCTGCGCACCATCTACCCCGTCGACCGCCCGACCATCGCGGCCTCCGTGCGCAAGACCGGCCGCTTCCTCGCCGTGACCGAGGGGCCCGCCACCTGCGGCGTGGCCGCCGAGCTCGTCACCATCGTCAACGAGGAAGCGTTCCTCAGCCTGGCCGCACCGCCGGCCCGGCTGGCCGGCTTCGACACGGCGCCGCCGTACGCGCGGGGCGAGCATTTCTACTTCCACTCCCCCGAGCGGATCTACTACGAGCTGAAGAAAGTGGTCGACTACTGAGCCGCCACCCGGCAGCCTGGAGGACAGCGTCATGCGTTACATCTTCAAGTTCCCCGACATCGGCGAAGGCGTCCACGAGGGCAAGATCCTGAAGTGGCACGTCGAGAAGGGCCAACGGGTGGCCATGGGCGACCCGGTGGTCCAGGTGGAGACCGACAAGGTGGTGGCCGACATCCCCGCCCCGCGCGACGGCGCCGTGGTGGACCGCTTCGGCGCCGTGGGCGAGATCATCAACGTGGGCGACGCGCTGATCGAGCTCGAGATCGAGGGCGTCGCCGGCGCCGAGGCCCAGGCCATCGCCGCCGAGAAGCCGAAACCCAGGACCCAGGAGCCGGTGGACGAGGCGGGCTTCGGCGTCGTCGGCACCATCGAGGTGGCCGGCGACGCCGCCGTGCTCCCCGCCGGCAGCGAGGGGCTCCCCGCCGCGCCCGTCGCGCCGGAGGCCGCGCCGCGCCGCAAAGCGTTGGCCACGCCGGTGTCGCGGGCCATGGCCCGGGAGCTCGGCGTCGACATCGACCAGGTGGCGGGCACCGGCCCCGGCGGCCGGGTGATGAAGTCGGACATCCAGGCGCACTACGACCGGCTTCGCACCGCCGCGCCGGCACCAGCCCCGGCGGCCGCGCCGGCACCGGACGTGCCGCGGGTGGAGTACGAGCCGCTCTCCATGATCCGGAAGGCCATCGCCCGCAACATGGCCGTGTCGAAGGGGACCGCCGCCCATATGACGGTGATTGACGAGGTGGAAGTCTCGGCGCTCGTGGCGCTGCGGCGGGACCACAAGGACCGCCTCCAGGCCCGGGGGGTGAGCCTGACCTACCTGCCGTTCGTGCTCAAGGCCGTCGCCGGAGCGCTGAAGCGCCACCGGAGTTTGAACTCCCAGCTCGACCTCGAGAACAACCGGATGGTCTACCAGCTCGACGTGAACATCGGCATCGCCGTGGACACCGACGACGGCCTGGTGGTCCCGGTGATCCGACACGCCGACCGGCTCAGCATCCTGGAGCTGGCGGCACGGATCCAGGAGTTCGCCGCCCGGGCCCGCGAGCGCAAGCTGACCCTGGACGACTTCAAGGGCGGCACCTTCACCGTGACCAACTACGGCGCCATCGGCGGGCTGTTCGGCGTGCCGGTGATCAACTATCCGCAAGCGGCCATCCTCGGCATCGGCCGCGTCGTGGAGCGGCCGGTGGTCAAGGACGGCCAGCTCGCCGTGGGCCGCGTGATGCCGCTGTCGCTGTCGGTGGACCACCGGATCGTGGACGGCGGCGCCACCACGCGCTTCCTCAACGACGTGATGGCGTCGCTGCGGGAGCCGGTGGGAATGTTGTTGGGTGAATAGCAAATTCGGTGAATCGGTGAGTGGTTGAATCGGGCAGAAGCAGAAGAGAGGAGCCATGAACATGGAGCGCAAGACAACGCCGGATTATGACCTGCTGATCGTGGGCGCCGGACCCGCCGGCTACGTGGCGGCCATCCGTGCCGGCCAGGTGGGCCTCAAGACCGCCCTGGTGGAGAGGGACCATGTCGGCGGTATGTGCCTGAACTGGGGCTGCATCCCCACCAAGGCCATGCTCGAGAGCGCCCGGCTCCTGGAGCGGATCCGCCAGGCCCGGCAGTTCGGCATTGACGGCATCGACGAATCGAAGCTCCGGCTCAACTGGGGCGCCGCCCGGGACCGCGCCAGCCGGGTGGTCCAGCGGCTGGCCGGCAACATCGAGGTCTACCTCGGCCGGTACGGCGTCGAGACCATCCGCGGCGAGGCCGAGCTCCTCGCGCCCACGACGGTCCGGGTGGGCCGGCGGGTGATCGAGGCCGGGCGCGTGATCCTGGCCACCGGCTCCCGGCCCGCACCGCTTCCGGCGGCGGTGCCGCCGGAGCTGGCCCTGGAGATCGACGGGCTGTTCGCCCTGCGCGCGCTCCCCGCCAGCGTCGCCGTGGTGGGCCAGGGACCCAACGCCATGGAGCTGGCGCTGCTCCTCAAGATGGCCGGCAGCGTGGTGACGCTGGTCTCGCCGGCGGCGACGCTGCTGCCCATGGCGGATCCCTACCTGTCGACCTACGCCCTCAACCGGCTGCGCCACCAGGGTGTGCGGGTCCTCCTCGAGGCCGTCCCCACCGGCGGCACCGCCGGCGGCATCCTCGTGGGCGAGGAGCGGATCCTGTGCGAGCGGGTGCTCAACGCCGCGCGGCGCCGTGCGGTCATCCCTAAGGTGGAGTTCGAGCTCACCCTCGACGACGGCTTCGTCTTCACCGACGACTACCTCCAGGCGGGCCATTCGACACTCTTCGCTGTGGGCGATGTGAACGGCCGCAGCGCCACCGCCCACGCCGCGTCGGCCCAGGGGCTGCACGCCGTCAACGTGATCCAGGGCGTGCGGTGGAAATTGGACGCGCGCCGCTACCCGCTCAACATCTACACCTTCCCCGAGATCGCCCAGGTGGGGCTCACCGAGCCCGAAATCCAGGCCCGCGGGATCGACTACCGGGTCCACGAGTACCCGTTGGCGGCCAACGCCAAGGCGCTGGCCGAGGGGAACGCCGAGGGCTTCATCCGCCTGCTCGCGGAGCGACGCTTCGGCGAGGTGCTGGGCGTGCAGATCGTCGCCGCCCATGCCACCGACATGATCGCCGAGGCCGCCGCCATCATCCAGGCCGAGGGGACCGTCCATGATGTGGCGCGCATCGCGCACGCCCACCCCACGGTGTCGGAGGTGTTCCTCGAAGCGGGCCTGGCGGCGCTGGGCCGTCCGCTCCACGAATAATTGATGGTTGATAGTTGATAGTTGATAGTTGATGGTTGATAGTTGATGGTTGATAGTTGATGGTTCGTGCTCGTAATCGTAATTCGTAATCGTCATCTTAGTCGAAGCTTATGGTGAATGGGTGAATGGGTGAGTAGGTGAGTAGGTGAGTAGGTGAATAGGTGATTGGGTAGTGGTTAAGGGTTGAGGGTTGGAGTTGAGGTGCGATAGGATGAAATACCTCAGCTTGAATTCATCATTCACAATTGGATTATGGATCTTCTATTCTCACAACTGATTTTCCCCGACTCTCAACCCTCAACTCACAACCCTCAACCTTCTTCTTCGGTCACGCCGCCATGATCACGGAAGAACCGGCCCCCTACGATTTCCCCGACCGCGAGCTGCTCAACGCCGACGGCGCGGTGTACCGGTGCCTCGTGTGGCAGCCGGCGGCCGTCTGCGTGGTCATCGGCCGCGGCAACAGCTCCGCTGCGTCGGTGTTCCTCGACCGGGCGGCCGCCGACGGCGTGGCGGTGGTCCAGCGCCCGTCGGGCGGCGAGGCGGTGGTGCTCTCGCCCCGCACCCTGGCCGTCTCCGCCGTGCACCGCGCGGCGGATCAGATGGCCTCGCGGCGCTACTTCGAGCTGTTCAACGGCGCCGCCATTCGCGCCCTGGCGGGCCTCGGTGTCACAGGGCTCTCCCGGCGCGGCATCTCCGACATCGCCCTGGGCGACCGGAAGATCCTCGGCTCCTCGATCTACCGCAACCGCCGGCAGGTGCTCTACCACGCCGTGCTCAACGTGGCCGAGTCGCCCGAGCTGATGGAGCGCTACCTCCGCCCCCCCGGCCGCCAGCCCGACTACCGTCGCGACCGCTCCCATCGCGACTTCGTCACTTCGCTCGCCGCCGCCGGGTACGCGCTGTCAATGGCGGCGCTTCATGACGCCCTGCACACCGCCCTGACCCGCGTGGTTCTCTCCCCCGCCCCTCCGTCCTCGTAAGTCGTAATCGTGATCGTAGTCGGGGCTCGGGGCTCGAGGCTCGTTCCCGATCAAGTGATATCGGACCTCGGGCCTGGGGCCTCGGCTCCGGGGATTCGGTCCAGAGACGCTCTGGAGTGTGCAGACATGTCCGCGCTCCGGTTTCCCGTCTGGAGTGCGCAGACACGTCTGCGCTCTGGTTTCCCGCGAAGCGGGCGCCCAAACCCCTCGATCCTGCCGTCGTGCTCCACGCCGATCCAAAGCGGCGTCGTGCCGCCGCACTCCAAACCGTCATCCCGTCGCGAACCACATTGCCGACCGAGACTCTTGCGGGCGCGGCGGCGCACCGCTATCATGGAGTTGTCACATTCGAATCAACCGACAGGAGATCCGTCCATGGCCAAATACCTTTTATTCGTCAGCCTCGCCTGGGCGCTCGGGCTCACCCTCTGGGCACCGGCGGCACCACCGGCCGCCGGCCCGCTGGCACACACCTACTCCATCGTCGCCCGTGATCCGCGCACCGGCGAGATGGGCGTCGCCGTGCAGTCCCACTGGTTCAGCGTAGGCACCATCGTCGCCTGGGCCGAGGCGGGCGTTGGCGCCGTGGCCACCCAGTCGTTCGTGGAGCCGGCCTACGGACCGCGGGGACTGGAACTGATGCGCACCGGCTTGTCGGCCCCCGACGCCCTCAAGGCGCTGTTGGCGGCCGATCCGGCCGAGGCGGTGCGGCAGATCGCCTTCATCGACAGCCAGGGGCGGGTGGCCACCCACACCGGCGCCCGCTGCGTCGCCTGCGCCGGCCATCTCGCCGGCGCCCAGTTCTCGGTCCAGGCCAACATGATGCTCAACGACGCAGTGGTGCCGGCCATGCGGCGGGCGTTCGAGGCATCGTCGGGGCCGCTGGCGGAGCGGCTGCTGGCGGTGCTCGAAGCCGCCGAGGCGGCCGGCGGCGACATCCGCGGCCGGCAGGCGGCGGCGATCCTGGTGGTGCGGGGCCAATCCACCGGCCGGCCGTGGGCCGACCGGCTTATGGACCTGCGGGTGGAGGACCATCCCGACCCGGTGTCTGAGCTCAAGCGCCTGCTGGCGGTGCACCGCGCCTACGAGCGGATGAACGCCGGCGACTTGGCCGTGGAGAAGAACGACCTGGCCGCCGCCATGGAGCACTACGCCGCCGCCTCCCGGCTGCAGCCCGGCAACGTGGAGATGCGCTTCTGGACCGCCGTGACCCTGGCCACGAACAACCGGCTTGAGGGCGCGCTCCCCATTTTCCGCGACGTTTTCGCCCAGGAGAAGAACTGGATCGAGATGCTGCGGCGGCTCCCCCCGTCGGGCATCATCCCCGACACGCCCGAGGGCCGGGCGCTCGTGGACCGGATCCTGACGGAGACGGGGAACTAGGGATTGCCGCGGCCCGCGGCGCCGGGAGGCGGACACGATGGGTGTGCGCACGTTCACGGCGGTGATCGCCTCGGAGCACTCCGGCATGAGGCTGGATCGCCTCATCGCCGACTTGTGGCCGGAGCTCTCCCGCAAGCTGGCCCAGCGGATCATCGTCGCCGGCGGCTGCTACCTCGACGGACGGCGCCGCCAGGTGGCCGCCACGCCCGCCCCGGCCGGCGGCCGCCTCAAGGTGTGCGTGGACCCGGACCAGCCGTTCCGCACCTTCCGCCTGGAGCCGTCCGCCATCCTGTTCGAAGACGACGATCTGCTGGTGGTGGACAAGCCGTCGGGTACGCCGGTGGCGCTGTCGGCTACGGGCCAGGAGGGGAGCGTCCAGCGCGGCGCCGCCGAGCACCTGGCCCGCGCCGGCGCCGCGCACCGCCCCGCGGTGCTCCATCGTCTGGACCAGCCCACCTCGGGGGTGCTGCTGTTCGCTAAAAACGAGCCGGCCGAGAAGGCCGTGTACGAGCTGTTCCGCCGGGGCGGCGTCCGGAAGACGTACCTGGCGCTGGTCCAGCCCGCCCCCGCGCGCTCCGAGGGCCGGATCGAGGCGGCCATCGCCCGCCGGGTGGACCGCCGCAACCAGTACAAGGTGAGCCGCGAGCGGGGCAAGGCGTCGCTCACCGAATACCGCCGCCTGGGCCGGGGTCCCGACGGCACGGCGCTCCTGGCGGTGACGCCCCGCACCGGCCGCTCGCACCAGATCCGAGTGCACCTGGCGTGGATCGGCGCGCCCATCGTGGGCGACACCCTGTACGGCGGCGCCGCGCACCCGCTGGTGTTCGGCCTGCACGCCCGGCGCCTGGAACTGCCCCATCCGCGCACGCACCGGCCCGCCGGATTCACCGCCGCCGTCCCCGCCGGCTGGCTGGCCGCGTTCCCGTGGCTGGCCGGGATCCCCGATTTGTAATTGTCGATTGGAGTCAATCACCGCCGAGGTATGGAAACGCGGGGGCGATTCCAGGCTCAAACATCCGGAGTTCTCCCGGCGTTTCTGCGTCTCAGCGGTTCGTAAAATCGCCCTAGCTGGCGGGCACTTCCTCGGGGACGGCCGCGGGTGCGGCCGGCACGGCGGCCGCGTCCTGGGCGCGGAACTTGAGGAAGACCAGCGCGGCGGGCACGAGCAGCGCCAGGTCTCGGAGGAGCAGCCCAAGGCCCACCCGGGAGGTCTCCGACGAGCCGAAGCAGCCGCAGGCAATGTCGATGCCGCGGACCATCGTGGTGGCGATGAGCACCGAGAACACGAGCACCAGCCCGGTGAGGATGACCCACGCGCCGCGGGACCACACGTTGAGGATGAGCAGGATGCCGGCGGTCAGTTCCACCCACGGCAGGATCACCGCCGCCAGGTTGACCCACACGGGTGCCGTGACGATTTTATAGTTGACGATGGACTGGGCGAAAGCGGCCGGATCGGCGATCTTGCTGACGCTGGCCCAAAGGAACACGCCGCCCAGCACCGCCCGGCAGAGGAATTGAAAGACGGGATTCAGGATCAGTTTCATGGGTCCTCCCTCGTCGCCTGGCCGGTTGAATCAGTCCCACTCGATCTCATGGGCGGCGTCGGTCCATGCCATCCAACCGCCGAAGAACACGCTCACATTCCGGTAGCCCCGGGCGCGAAGCTGTTCCGCCACGTGGACGGAGGCCAGGCACTCATCGCCGTCGCAATACACGACCACGGGCTCGTCCACCGCGACCATCCCGGTGAACTGGGCCAGGAAGTCGCCGGAATCCTTTTCCGGCACGTTGAAGGCGCCGGGGATCCGCCCTTGGGCGAACAGCTCGGACGGTCGGGCATCCACGAAGACGGCCCCGCCGGAGTGATACAACTCGAACGCTTCGGCCAGATCCACGGTGGGCAGGTCCTGCTGCTGCGCCGTCGCCGTGACATCGGGCCGCGGATCGTAGTCGGCGATCGACAGCCGCGTGCGGGGCACATGGTTCACGGCGAGGGCCGCGGCGCCGGCCAGCGCCAGGATGTAGACGGTCTGCTTCAGGTATTTCATCGGACGGCTCCCAAAGGGGGTTATTATATGAATCCGCCGGCTCTCATGCAACCGTTCGTTCCCCCGGAAAGATGCCGGCCGGCCACCCGGGGACGAAACAATCTGCCGCCGCTTCAACATTTACCCGCCTGGCAGCATCTAGAAAGGGAATGAGCCGTTCCGCGCGCAGTCCGGTTCGATGTATAATTGGAGCCCCACAGGAGGTGGCACCGCCGATGAACGTACCGAACCGTCATGCCGTCCGACGCCTCGCCGCGATCCTGATCCTCGCGCTCGCCGTGCCGACGGCGGCGCTGCTGGCCGCCGACAAGCGTCTGAAGGCGCTGCCCGAGCACCATCGCAAGTGGATCGAGGAGGAGGTCGTCTGGATCATCGCCAGCATCGAGCGGGACGTTTTCCTGGACCTGAAGACCGACGCGGAACGGGACCGGTTCATCCTGAATTTCTGGGAGGCGCGCGACCCCACCCCGGGCACGCCCAAAAACGAGTTCCGCGAGGAGCACTACCGCCGGATCGAATACGCCAACGCCAAGTTCAGCGAAGGCGGTCCCGGCTGGCGCACCGACCGCGGCCGGATCTACATCCAGCTCGGCCCGCCGGCCCAGGTGTTCGAATGGGAAGCCCAGTATCAGGTCTATCCCATCCAGATGTGGTTCTACTCGGTGCGCCAGCACCCCAGCATCCCCAACAATTTCAACCTCCTGTTCTGGCAGCGGGAGGGCGCGGGCGCCTACAAGCTGTACAGCCCGTACAACGACGGCCCGGAGAAGCTGGTGAGCGCCGCCACCTTCAACGACCGGCGGTCCTCCTACGACTATCTGTACGGCCTCAACGCAGAGCTGGCCCGCGCGACCCTGACGTATTTCCCGAACGAGCCCGTGGATTTCGACCAGCTGATGCCGTCCATGTCCTCGGACCTGCTCGTCGCCCAGATCTTCCGCGTCCCTGAAGCGGAGGCCCCCACCCAGTACCTGACCCAGTTCCTGCCGGCGGACTCCAAGCTCCGCGAGAAGGTGAAGACCCGATACACCTTCGGCTTCGTGCCCATGCAGGCGGCCTTCCTGCCGTTCACCGACAGCGAGGGGCGCACCCTCCTCCACTACGGGTTTTACATCGCGCCCAAGGACCTGAGCATCGCCCGCTACAAGGACGAGTACTACGCCGCGCTTCAGATCACGCTCAACATTTCCGACGACAAGGACCAGGTGCTCCACCGCTCCAGCCAGGACCTCGTCCAGTACTTTTCCGAAGCGGAGTTCAAGAACGTCCAGCACCTGCCCCTGGTGTTCCTCGACAAGGTGGGCATCGTGCCCGGTCACTTCAAGCTGGACCTGCTGGTCTACAACAAGATCACCAGCCAGACCCACCAGTTCAGCAAGACGGTGGACATCCCGGAGTTCCCCGCCGCCGCCCCGGCCATGAGCCCGCTCATCGCGGTGGAGTCGTACAAGCCCGTGGAACGGACGTACGACGCGCTGTCCAACCTGGCGTTCAGCTTCTTCGGCTACAGCTTCACGCCGCTCCTGGAAAAATCGCTGAGCCCCACCGAGA
>JAAYUB010000151.1 GCA_012517875.1 Acidobacteriota bacterium
CGGCTCCTAGCCGGTCTGGTGCTAGCCGCCTGGCTGGTGCTCCCTGTGAGCGCTGCGCGCCAGGCTGCTGACCGCACCGACTTTGCCCAGATCGCGGCCCAGATCCAGCGGCGCGGTTTCGCCGACTACATCCCGGTGGCGTACCGCACCATGGGCATCGAGAGCGACTACTGGGGCCCAGCGGACAACCACGCCCGCGCCCACTTCCTCCTCTACATGGCGCGTGACTGCTCCCACTTCGTGCTCAAGTGGGAAATTCCGGCGCTTGTGGCCCTGGCCGAGGACCCGAGCCCACCCCGCGAGATGCAGACGGAGGACTACGTGCGCATGGGCGGGGTGCGGCCCAAAAGCCGCCTCTTCACCTACGAGGACAAGGCCCGCAACCTGGCGCTGCGCTCCTGGCAGGTGGGCCGGCTGAAACGCATCTGGACGCGCGGGCCGCTGAACGACCTGTCCGACGCGGCGCACGCCCGCAGCGGCTGGGTGCCCGAGAAGTGGGGCGCCCTGGTGAGCTGCTCGCTCTTCCTCGGTTCGGCCACGCCCATCGCCGCCTATGCGACACCGGCCGGCGAGGAGGGTGATCCCCTGAGCGGCGGCGCGATCCTCAGCATCTCGGCGTCGCACCAGCAGGTGCTCCAGGCCGCCGCGCGTGTCAAGACACTGGGGCCGGCGGCCGCGCCCGTAACCTGGCGCATCACCGCCGACGTCTTCAGCGCGGCGCTGCTCCGGGAGAAAGCCAGGCTCGAAAACGTCGAAATGAAGATCGACCTGTACGGCGGCGCCGCCGTCGATGTCATCGGCCTGTTCTGGCTCGTCGCCTTCCCGCCATCGACGGCCGGCGAGGTTGCCCAAGAAGCTGTCTCCATGAGCATCAGCCTCGCCCTGCCGGATGGGATCCCCAATCCCATCGATCCGTTCGACGTCGCCTGGTTCATCCTCAAGGGGGTGATCTTCGCACCCATGGACGAGATGATCGGCACCCTCGGCAAGATCAGCGTCGTCCGCGTGGGCTACATGAGCCGGCCCGAGTCGTTTCAAGTGGCGCCCTGGACGTCCGTCCTCCTGAGCGGGCCCGGCTCGGGGACCGACACCTGGGACGCCGTGGAGCTGCGGGGAGGATACCAGGACAAAAAAGACTACACTTGGACGGTCATGGCCGGCGCCTCCACCGACTGGGTGACCCGATTGTCGGTGCGCCCGAGCCTGATCGTCAATCCGCGACTCAGCGCCCCCGTCCCGTTTCTGACCGAGACGCGACCCACGCAGCTCGCGGTGCAGATGCGGCGGGATGACGCCAACTGGGCCCAAGTGGACAAGTTCCTGACGGAGCACATCGCGGGCGGCGTGAACGCGCCCGCATTCTGCGTCACCGCCCGGCCTACGGTGAACTACGAGGTCTGGGATCAGGAGGTGATCCGGGCGAGGGACACACAAGCCACCGAGAGCGCCGGCAACCGGCTGACGCGCCGGCAGCTCTTTCACAGCGGCAGCGCGTGCAGCGGCGCCGTCCCGCTGGATTTCAACGAGGGCGGGCGGTTCGACTTCGACCGCCCCCACCAGGAAGCGGTGATGGTGGGCGGCGTCGCGCTGCCCGTGTCGGTGACGTTTCAGGGCGGCGTCATGCCCCAGGGCGGTGACGCGTTCCTGCCCGCCAAGATCCGGCTGCAACCGGTGGAGCCATTGCTCAGCGTCGGGAACAACGGACAGGCCGTGGTGGCCGTCGACTACGAGGACACGTGGTGGTACGTCAGGGCCGCCGCGGGCAAGCAGCGCTGGGAGGCGCAGGCCGAGTACCGACGCCAGCGCCGCGCCGACAGCCTGGAGTACAACCGCAACCGCACCCGCCTCGCGCTGGAGGGGTGGCGGGACCGGCTGGACTACCGGCTGGACACCCGCCAGGGCAGCCTGATCTATTCGCCGAACGCCCGCCACTACGCGGCCAACGGCGCCATCGGCGAGCAGCGGATCCGCTACCTGCCGCCCTATGCGACGCTGGAATTCGCCGAGCCCGCCGCCTGGCGGCGGATCGGCCTCACCACCCCGGCTGCCGAGCTGCCCGACCTCGAGGCGCTGGATCCGTGCCTGACTGTCGAGGGGAACCGCGCCGTTCTGTCGTACAACAGCCCGCGCACCGGGAAGCGGATGACGGCGATCGTCAAAATCCCGGCTGCCGGTAAAACTCAAAAATCCAACTGAAGATGGCGGCGAACCCGGCTGGTTAACGGTTGCCCACACCTGCATTCAGGTGTGGCGAAGCCGACTCAAATCTTGTCTTGATTTTTCGGCGCGTCCATCGCTGTCAGCGGATCTTCGAAATTCGCGTCGATTTTCGGACGAGCCGTCAACGGGTCTTCGAAGCCGGCCGGAGACTTGGGAAAAGCCGTGAGCGGATCCTCGAAGCCGAGCTTCGGGCGGGCCGTCAGCGGGTCTTCGAAACCGGCCGGAGCCTTGGGGAAGGCCGTGAGCGGATCCTCGAAACCAGTCTTCGGCCGAGCCGTCAACGGGTCTTCGAAGCCGGCCGGA
>JAAYUB010000152.1 GCA_012517875.1 Acidobacteriota bacterium
CATGATCGTTCACGGCCAACTGGTAACGCTGGCCCGCCATGTCGATCACGCCCTTTGGCGTATGGGCATTGGCCGAAGCAAGTGCTGCGCGCAGGTTTTCGAACCCCATGCCATATTTGAAGAACAGCAGCGGGTTCATCTCCACCCGCACGGCGGGGGCGGAACTGCCCATGAGCGTCACATCGCCCACACCCTGCACCTGCAGCAGCATGGGCCGCAGGGTGGTGTTCACCAGATCATACAGGTGGGACATGGGTTGCATGCCCGGTGTCACTGCAAGGATCAGCACCGGCGTCGCATTCGGATTGGCGCGATGATAGCTGGGATCGGACCCCGGCGTGGTCGGCAGGTCGTGCCGGGCAGCGCGGATCGCCGCTTCCACATCCCGCGCGGCCCCATTGAGGTCACGGCCCAGCTCAAACCCCAGCGAGATGGAGGTCTCGCCCCGCGTGGAGGTGGACTGCATCTGCGTCACACCCGCGATATTGCCCAGATGCCGCTCCAGCGGGGCGGCCACGGTACGGGCCATGACCTCGGGCGATCCACCGGCGTTGGAGGCGGAAACCGAGATCACCGGCAGGTCGACGTCAGGCAGGTCCGAGACCGGCAGATGAGGCAACGCCATCAGCCCTGACAGCACGGCGGAGAGCAGCAGCAGCGTTGTCGCCACCGGGCGATGGACAAACCAGGCGATGAATTTCAAGGAAGATGTCCCGTCCCTGCGGGAGGGCTCACTCTATAAGACGATCGACGCGAGCGTTTTTTCAAAGGAAAGGCGAAAAAATATTTCGCCCCTCTCCTGTCGTCATGTTGCGCTGACTGACGATGTGACCGTGATGGCCGCCCCCTGCACCGCCAGACCATGTTCGGCCGCCACGCGGCGCAGCAGGGTCGCGACTTCAGGCGCGTTGCAGGCGATCTTCCGACCTGTGCCGGCTTCCACGAAGGTAATCGCGAGAACCGTCTTGCGTTCAGGAGCCACGCTGTAGCGCCACAGCCGGTCGGGCGAGACGTCGCGGCGCAGGATGCCCCGCTCGACAAAGAGATTCAGGTTACGCTGGATCGAACCCTGTGAAGGGGCACGCCCATGCTCCATGATCCGGCACAGCGTTTTCCATATCTCCACTGCCGTCGCGCGTGGTCCGGCTTCCAGAAGACCGTGGAACAGGATGCGCCGCAGATCGGTCATCTTGATGCCCACCTCCTCGCTCCGTTCTTCCAGCCTGCGCACGGCGCTGCGGCTGGCTCCCATGCCGGGGCGGATTTCATTCAGGGACGGCGAAGAGCGGCGATGTTCGGAGAAGGCGAGCATGGGTTTGATCCTGTCACGATCAGAGATGAGGAAACGGCGAAAACCTCAGTTTCCACCAGCATGGATGTAAAACTCAACGGGAACGGTCAGGGTGATGGGATCCCCCGCGACGCTGTCCGGCGGGACCGGCAGCGGCTGCGCGCGTTTGGGCAGCGCCACCGCCTCCTGATCCAGCAGCGGGTGGCCGGAAGAGCTGGCGAGCGTCACCGAAAGCACATGGCCCTTCCGGTCCATGGAGAACGTCACGGTCGGCACACCTTCCTGATGGTCGGCCATGGCGTCGGACGGGTAGCGCTTGAACTTTTCCAGTTGCGCCAGCAGCGCGCCCTGCCAGTTGACCGGGTCATGGGACGCATGGGTGGAAGACGCACCGGGAGCCGGGGCTGCCTGTGCGGGAGCTGGAGGCGCTTCCGAGGATGGCGGCGCGGTCGTGGCCTCGGCTGGTGGCGTCTTGTCCGGGATCGGCTTCTTGAGCATCGGCACCGGCTTGTGCTTCTTCACGATCTTGCGCGGCTTTTCCGGCTTGGGCACCGGGATCGGCGGATTGGGCGCAGGTGACGGTGGAGCCGTGATCTTGGGCGGCTACACCGGCGCAGGATCGGGGATGGACTGGGTCTGCTGCGGCCCCGGCGGCAGGTCAGTTGGCGGCGTGGGCGTGGAGACCGGCTCTGGCGCCATGTCGATGGCAATCGCGGCCGGTGGCGGTTCCGGCACGGCCATCACCGGTGGTGGCAGGCGCATGATCCACCAGACCGCCCCGCCACTGACCGCCAGCACGGCGAGCAAGGACAGGCCCCAGCGCATGGCTTCATCACGCTGCGCACGGCGAAGCTGCTCACGCTGCCAGTCTGCAAAGGCGAGCGGAACATCCCCGACGGACGTGTCCACCGTATGCGCCACATCCGCCGCGCCGCTCATGGTGTCGCTCCAGATGTGGGTGTGGCAGGAGCCGCGTTGCCAGGCGGCGCTAACGTCGTTCCGACCTCGCTGCCCTCTTCCTGTCCCTGCAGGTTGACGAGCGCCACCTTGAGGTATCCGGCGGAGCGCAACTTATCCATCACCCCCATCAGCGTGCCGTAATCGACCGTCCTGTCGGCACGCAGGAAGATGCGTTCGTCCTTGTTGCCTTTGGTCGCGGTTTCCAGCGCGCCGGAAAGCGCATCGGTGCTGATGTCATCCTCACCCAGCGCTAGGCCATGATCGGCCTTCACCGTCAGGAACACCGGATCATCCGGCCGCGGCGTCGGCTTTTCGGTCGAGGACGGCAGGTCCACGGGTACGTTCACGGTGGTCAGCGGAGCCGTGACCATGAAGATCACCAGCAGAACCAGCATCACGTCGATGAACGGCGTGACGTTGATCTCGCTCGCCTCGTGCGGGTTCTCATCGGTGTGGCGGATGCGGATCATGCCGCTTACTCCCCGGCCACCGAGCGGCTGTCGCGCGATGCGCCAAAACGCACTACCTGTCCGCTGGCGGTCAGGGCCTGCATACGACCGAGATCACGCGAGACCAGTCGCATGACCAGCGCGGTGAGGTCCGCCACCTGTGCGCGGCACGAGGCTGTCTGGCGGGCAAGATGGTTGTAGATCACCACGGCCGGGATGGCGGCCACCAGACCGAGGGCTGTCGCGAGTAGGGCCTCGGCGATGCCGGGGGCCACAACGGCAAGACTAGTCGCCTTGCTGGCGGCGATGCCGGTAAAGGACGTCATGATGCCCCAGACCGTGCCGAACAGGCCGATGAAGGGTGAGGTTGCGCCAATGGTGGCCAGCACGCCGGTGCCACGCATCAGCCTGCGGCCCTCAGCGGCTTCCAGCCG